>CBFDTJ010000007.1:0-38135 GCA_965612865.1 uncultured bacterium | reverse complement strand
ATGATACGGCGACCACCGAGATCTACACCTAAGCCTTCGTCGGCAGCGTCAGATGTGTATAAGAGACAGATTGTAAGCCTGCATCCACCAGCAGGGGAAAGGTAATCTTTTAGGTTATATTTTTCTTTAAGTTCAAGTTGAATCTTTCTTCCCCTTCCTGAAATTGAAAGGAATTTTTCTCTGTCAAGTATTCCTTCCTTTTCAGGAATTGTTGGTGGAAGTAATTTTCCAGAGAGAGGTCTTACTATGAGACCTTCAAGTCCTGTCTCTTTCTCTATCAATTTAAAAACTTCTCTTCTTTGAGACATTGGTCTTTCATTGACCACCTCTCCTGTTATAAGAAATGATGCATGGACCTTTTCCATAAATCTCTTTGCCTTCTTCAGCATAAAAATTCTACAATCAATACAGGGATTCATGTTTTTCCCATAACCAAATTTTGGTTTTTTAATTATCTCAAGGTATTCTTCGCCAAAAGGTTCAATCTCTATTGGAATGCCAGATTCTCTTGAAACCTTTTTTGATATTAATTCCTCTCCAGGTTTTCCATAATCACCAAAGGGAGAGACAAGCATGAAAGAAATGAGTTCAACATCCTGCTCCATCATGAGTCTCAAAGCAAGAATACTGTCAAGTCCTCCAGAGAGAAGAACAACACCCTTTTTATTCATAAGTCCATTTTACCATTAATGAAAATAAGTTATGAAATTGTAAGAGAGATGGGAGAGAACGAGTGTTTTAAAATATGGCGGAGAGAGCGGGATTCGAACCCGCGAGGCGGGGTTTAGCCCGCCTACCCGCTTTCCAGGCGGGTGCCTTCGGCCACTCAGCCATCTCTCCGCTATCAATGAGTATATCTTATAGAAATACTTATGTCAAGCGCTATAATCCCTGAGGAGTTTCCTCTATAACCTTCTTTTTCCACCCACCCCTTGCAAAGAGAACCACTGCAAAAATTGCTGTAAATAGGTTGCTTAAGGACATTGCTATCCACACACCTGACGATCCCATTCCAATAACAAATCCGAAGATATAACTTAGAGGGACTCTGAAAGCCCATAGTCTCACCATGGATATAATCATTGAAGGAACATTGTGTCCTGATGCATGAAAGGCAGAAGATATTCCCCTTATTATCCCGAAAAGAGCCAAGGCTGGCGCAAATAAGAGGAGAAATCTTGCCCCTTCTTCAATTATGGAGAGCTCGTTAGGTATAAACAGAGACATAAGTTGTTTCCTAAAAATAACAATGAATAAACTTTCAACAAGTAGAACTAAAAACATAAGAAGAATCCCTCTTTTTGCTGCATAGTCTGCTCTATCAACCCTATCTGCTCCAAGGGATTGACCAATTATTGTTGTTAGTCCCTGACCAAGTCCATCCTCTGCTATGTATGATAAACTAAAAATTCTATCTCCAATACCATACGCTGCCACTGCAACCTTTGCATTGGGAAGTCTGCCAATTATTCCCATTAACACTACAAATCCAAATGCCTCAAAGGAATTGCCTATGGATGCAGGGAGACCGATTTTAAATATCTTCTTGAGCCAATCTATGTGGGGCTTAAGATAACTCAATTTTACTTTTATACCCTTTTTACCGCCCACAAGGATATAGAGAGATATCAAACTGGCTACAAATCTTGAGAAGACTGTGGCAACTGCTGCTCCAACTATTCCCATTTTTGGAAATGGACCTATACCAAAGATAAGTATGGGGTCTAAAATTATGTTGAGAAGATTGGAGAGTCCAATTACATACATTGGAGTTACAGTATCTCCATAAGCAGAAAGAATTGCTCTGAATATAAATGAAATAAACATAAAAGGGAATCCCATAAAAATGACCCTCAGGTATGTTATTGCCACATCTGATAGTTCATGAACTGGAGTTATTATTGGCATGAATATTGGAACAAGAATGCTTCCAATAGCACCAAGAATTAAACCTGATATAAAACCGATTGAAAGAACCTGAGATGCTGAGAAACTTGCCTTATCCTCTTTCTGTGCACCTGTGTACTGGGAAACAAGAGCAATTCCTGCCATGGCAAAGCCTGAGGCAAATGAGATGAGAAACCAGATTATAGGGAATGCAAGTTGAAGTCCAGCGACAGCATTACCGCTTTCCCCTTGTGGTAGATGACCAAGCCAGAAGGTGTCTGCAAGGTGATATACAGTCTCGAATATACCGGCAATCATGACTGGTCCGCCAAGTTTAAACATTACAGAAAGTAGAGAGCCGTTGAGTATTTCGTCGAGAGATACCTTGTTCCTTTTCCTCAAGTAAACCTCCTTCCTGTTTGATTTAGAGGCACCAGAAAGGATTATAACATAGAGAGTATCAATTCTAAAATCAAAATTGCAGATTTCTTGTCAAGAGGCTTGTTTCTATTACCACACTTTGGAGAATATATGCAGGATGGACATCCATTTTTACATGGACATTTAGAAACAACCTCGTATCCATACTTAATTAAAGAGGAGAAGTTTTCATATCCCTTTTTTGAAAAACCTATTCCACCGGGATAACCATCGTATATAAATATTGTTGGTTTCATTGTATCTGGATGAACAGGATGTGAAAGACCTCCTATATCCTTTCTATCTGATATAGCTATAAGAGGAAAAACTCCTATTAATAAATGTTCAAGTGCATGAATGCCCCCATGAAAATCACCCCCCCTCCTTTTATTTTCTTCCTTTATCTTCTCAGGGATAAGAAACCAGAGACTCTGAGTTTCAAACACTCTTTCAGGAAGACCGAGCGGCACTTCTCCTAAAAGATTATTTGTAAAGTGTTGCCTTTTCTGATAACCAATTATTCTTGATGTGACCTCTACCTCTCCAAAGAAAATTTTTATGCCGTGTTCTGTTTTTTCTTCGTAAACATTTTTTATATTTACACTGCTTATTTCAAGAGATTGCGTGTAGTAGGGAACTTCCATAGGTTTTAATGTTATCTCTCTTGTGTTTAAATCAATGTTGGTTACAATAAACGATTCACCTTCATGATAATAGACTGCACCTGGATGAGCTTCTGAGAATGCTCTCCAGGAATCGAGAATTTCTAAAAGATTCCCATCCTCTGTAATCAAACTAAACTCGTCTTCATCAAAATTCCTTAGTGATACAAATCTGTGGGGCATAGATTCTATAGGTATGAATTTTCCCCTTATCTCTTTCAATCTTTTATCCTCTTTCAATTTATTCACAACTTCATTTAATCTTGGTCCAAATACATTTCTATCTCTTTCTGTTATTGGAATTTCAAAGGATGCACAAAGTATATGTTTCTTTAGGATTATTTCGTTTTCATCGTCTATAACAAGTCTTTCCACAGGTTTTTCAAGCACATCCTCCGGGTGTTTAATTATGTATTCATTTAAGGGGTCCTTTTCTGCAACAAGTATTGTATAGCCAGGTTTTCTTCTTCCAGCTCTTCCACTCTCCTGAAGAAAAGAAGAGATAGTTCCCGGATAACCAGATATAACTGCCACATCAAGGTCTCCTATGTCTATTCCAAGCTCCAAGGCATTTGTGGATACAACAAGAAGAATTTCTCCTGTGGAGAGTTTTCTTTCTATCTCTCTCCTTGTTTCCTTTGAATACCCGGCTCTATAAGGTGCTATTTTGTTTCTGTATTCTTCCGGCAGTCTATTTAAAAGGTATCTATACATCAATTCAACACCTTTTCTTGATCTCATAAAGCATATTCCCCTGAATCCATTTTTTACTATCTCTTCAAGTATCCAGAGTGTTTCTGTGTATGTAGACCTCTCTTCCACAGGCTTAATAAAGATGTAGGTTTTTTTCTGTTTCTCAGATTCATTGGCAGTAATAATTTCCACATTCTCTCTCAGCAATTTATGAAAAAATTCATCGGGATTTGAAACAGTTGCAGATGAAAAAATGAAATTTACCTTTCTACCATAAAAAGAGAAGACCCTTTTCATCCTTCTTATTAAGGATGAAACATTTGAACCAAAGATTCCACTGTAAAGGTGGGCTTCGTCGAAAACTACAAATGAGGTGCGGGATAAGAATAAATTCCATGACGTATGATAGGGAAGAATAGAATAGTGTATCATCTCGGGATTTGTAAGAATTACCTGAGAAGTTCTTCTTAGAATCCTTCTTTTTGGTACAGGTGTGTCACCATCATAGATTCCAAATTTTACATTTTCTGAATACCTTTTCAGCTGTCTTTCCTGATCCCTTGTGAGAGCCTTTGTGGGATAGACATATATGGCTTTTTCTCCCTTCTCTAAAAACTCAATTATGGGAAGATGGAAGGAGAGAGTCTTACCAGATGCAGTTGGCGAGACTATGGCAACATTTTTTCTCTCCTTTATAGCCTGATAGACTCTTTTCTGATATGGATATAATCTTTCAATGCCAATGCTTAAAAGCTTCTCTCTGAGATTCTCTGGAAGAAAGGAAATATCAATCCACTTTCCATTGGCAAATGGATAAGTAACAACACTGGTTATGTTCTTTTTATAAGACTTAGAAGATTTTAATATTTGAAGTAGTGGAAGAAAATCCTTTATTTGCCCTTCACCCACTTCCAGAGAATCAAATTAAACAAAGGGAGCACTACGGCTGATGCAGTCATCTGATAGAAATCATTTACAAATATCTTTGGAAATTTAAGATATGCCGGGAATAAAAATATTCCTAAATAGACTACTCCACTTACCCATATTGCCAGTACGCCACTTATAAAGAAGTGGACTCTCTTTGACCTTAAGAAGGCATAGACGAGCACAGATAGGAATATAGCAATGATGAAGCCAAGAAGGGATGCAATCAGGGGTATTGGTTTACCAAGAATCCCTAAGGTTAAATTTATTGGGTTTTCTGCATTCTGGAATATAAAGGAAAATATTATTACCACAAAAAAGAGGATAAAGATTAAGATTCTTCCTATAATTAAGGATAGAGAATAATTTCTTGCTGTATCAAGGTCAAACAGTTCATACATTATAAGAATTGTAAGTAAGAGCAAAGAGAATAGATAGATGGGGGTGTATCTAAAGTATAATCTCCCGAGAAGCACAGCGCTTCCGCTTTGTGTTGCAAGCTGAAGTAATGCCATTATTCCACCTGTATAAATATAGAAAAAAGTGAGTGATACCCTTCTTCTAAATCTTAAGGCAAGCAATGCAAAAAATTCGAAGATCAATCCGATTAATGCAGGTTGCCAAAGATCTGCAAATGGTCTCATTTAATCCTCCTTTAATTTTTTTTCGATAAATTTTAATTTATCGATAGAGAGATTTGAAATAATTCTCGTTTCCTTTAAAAGTTTTATAAAGCATTCAAGGGCTTCCTTCTCCTCCATTCCGAGTTCTTCTGCTATCTCTTTGAGATTCTTTTCTCCGTCAACTTTACCATAGAATCTACTACATTTATCTCTTCCTCCACCAAAACCAAGTATGGATAAGGCATCCCTAACAGGTTGGGGAGTTCTTCTCGGAATGATTGTAGATATATCAAGTTCTTCTCTTTCAGTTTTTGTAAGCAATCCAAGAGATAGAAGTGCATAGATTGCCTTAACTGTTTTGAATTCTGAGAGGGGCGATTCTTTTATAGCCTTGCTTATTGGTCTCTTATCCCTGAAGAGATTTAGCACAATCCATTCATCAGATGAGAGTTTAAATTCCTTTGTTGGTGGACGTGGGTTAGTTTCAAGAAGTGTTGATGTGGGCGGAATCTTTTTGTACAGTTCCTTTGTCTCATCACTTCTTCTTATGGCTTCAAGAAGAAGTGATTCCATGGAAATTTTTATATTTTCCTCTATGTCAAGTTCCTTTGCTTCAAAATTGAAGTTTCCGTCCTCAAGGGAGAGGATGGAGAATAATGCTTCCTCACCCTTTTTAGAGTTAAATTTTGCATCAACTATTTTCCCTTTAACGATGTATACTTCACCGTTGAAATTTTCCCCCCTCGATACTCCATAAATCTTTAGTATTCCACTCTTATTGCTAAAAGTTAAAAGATTTAAAACCTCTGTAAGAGGAAAATCTTTAATGTTACCTTCAATTCCCATCTCTCCTCCTGAAAGCAAACTTCATATATATCTTTAGCTACTATATTCCTCAACAATCTTTTCTATTTCTGGCTTGAAGTTTATAATGTTGGATAAAAATCTTACGAGGACAAAGGAAAGAAATAGAAGGGAGAATCCAAAAATTATTGGTGATAGATTTGGGTCTTTAATACCCAGCATTGGTCCAAGTTTAATTCCAGCATATGCCCCTGCGAGCATAAAAATTATTGGGAGTATGTATATGATAAAGGTGACTGATAGGTATTTTTTTGATGGCACATTTACTATAACAAGATCTCCCTCCTTCGCATTTATGAGGTTTTTTGCCTCAATCTTTCTCTCTCTCTGTGATGATAGAAGACAATGACCTTTTAAAGAGCAGGTCTCACAATATTTCCCTCCAACCTCTACAATAGAAAGAGCACCTTCAGTTTTTAGAACTTTTCCAACCTCTTTCATTCCTTTTTTCCTCTCAAACCCCGGGAGGGGGTGCGATTAGATGAGCTTGAACCTGCTCCATAGCAGGTGGGATTCGCCTCTATAACCTTCCATCCCGGAAACAGTTATAGATTAAGAATCCCTTTTATCTCGGTGTTGGCCCAACCCATCCAGATCGACACAACCCTTCCCAGGGTCAACTTAATTTTATCAAACCCCCAGCTACTCTTCAAGGTTATCTCTATCCTCTACTATCTTTGATTCTTCGAGGAGTTTCTTTGCAGTTTCAAAGTCAAGTTCATTAACATATAGTTCTCTTGGACCAGTGCTTCCAAGATAGGGATTATCAAACATGTCTGACCTTTTTATTACTACCGGTATTCCCTGTTCCTCAAGGAATTTCTCTATTAATTCTGCTGTAAATAATGAATCCACTGTAACCAATTTTTTTAATTTCATATGTAATTTATCCCTATAAGTTTTTTCGCTTTCTCAATTGTTTCCTTTGCTACCTTTCTTGCCTTCTCTGTTCCAGAGTTTATTATATCCCACAAAAGTTTCTTGTTGTTCTCAAACTTTACCCTTCTATCTCTTAAGGGTTCAAGTTTTTTGTATATTCTATCTGCAAGCTCTTTTTTACACTGAACACAACCCCTCTTTCCTGATTCACACTCTTTTCTAATGGTATGGGTAGTTTCTGGAAATAGAATTTTATAGTATGAGAAGACAGAACATATATCAGGATGTCCGGGATCTCCTTTTCTTATTTTTTCCGGGTCTGTAACCATCTTTATTATCTTTGATTCTATCTCTTCTTTTTTATCACTTAAATTTATCTGGTTTCCAAGGGACTTACTCATCTTTCTTCCGTCGATTCCTTTTATCATGGGTGTTTCTGTTAAAAGTGGTTGTGGTTCAGGGAACAAATCTCCGTATAGATAGTTAAATCTTCTTGCTATCTCTCGTGTTAATTCAAGGTGAGGTAGCTGATCTTTGCCTACAGGTACAAGCTCACCTTTTACTATCAGTATGTCCGCAGCCTGAAGAACAGGATAGCCGAGAAGCCCATACCCTACATTCTCCTTTAAATTGAGATCTCTAACCATCTCCTTTACTGTTGGATTTCTCTCAAGCCATGGCATTGGAACTATCATTGAAAAGAGAAGGTGGAGTGTGGGAATTTCAGGCAGACCAGATTGAACATACAAAACAGATTTTTCCGGATCAAGTCCAGCAGATAACCAATCCATAACCACCTCTTCAAGATTTGATTTAATCTCCTCTGTGTGTTCGCACTTTGTTGTTAAGGAGTGGTAGTCAGCAATGAAGAAGTAGCAGTCGTATTTTTCTTGAATGCTGACCCAATTTTTTAGGGCTCCAAGATAGTTCCCAAGGTGAAGTTTTCCAGTTGGTCTCATTCCAGATACTACTCTTTTCATTATTCCTCCCTTTTCCTAAGTTGTGGAAATAGAATAACTTCCCTTATGGAGTCTTTTCCAGTTACTATCATAACGAGTCTGTCGATTCCTATTCCAAGCCCTGCAGTGGGAGGCATACCATGTTCAAGTGCCTCTATATAATCTGCATCAAAGAAGTGCGCCTCTTCATCTCCCTTTGCCTTTTCCTTAGCCTGTGCAAGGAATCTCTCCTTTTGATCAACGGGATCGTTTAATTCTGAGAAGGCATTTGCTATCTCCATACCTCCCACAAAGACCTCAAATCTCTCAACCCAATCCGGGTCATCCTTTTTTCTCTTTGCAAGAGGAGACATTTCAACGGGAAAGTCATATATTATTGTGGGCTGGATGAGATTACTTTCAACCCTTTCTTTAAATATCTCGTCAACGATGTTTTTAAAGTTTGGTTTTCTCGTTAACTCTATTCCTTCCTTCTTGAGATATGAAAGTGCAAAGTCAATGTCTTTAAATTTCTCTATATTTTCTCCTGTTGCTTTTTCAAACAGTTCTCTGTAGGTGAGTCTCTTCCATGGAGGAGAGAAGTCTATCTTTTCTCCTTTAAATTCACATACATAATCTCCCTTTATTCTCTTTACAGTCTCTGATATTACCTTCTCTGTGAGGTCCATCATATCTTTGTAGTCTGCATAAGCCCAGTATAGCTCAAGCATTGTGAACTCTGGATTGTGAACAGTTGATATTCCCTCGTTTCTGAAGTTTCTGTTTATCTCAAATATCCTTTCAAAGCCTCCAACTATGAGCCTTTTTAAGTAAAGCTCTGGTGCAATCCTTAAATACAGGTTCATGTCAAGGGCATTGTGGTATGTTGCAAATGGTTTTGCAGTTGCTCCTCCAGGGATTTGCTGAAGCATCGGAGTTTCAACCTCAATGAAATTGAAAGACTCAAGAATCTCTCTCATAGTTTTAATAAGCCTGCTTCTTGTTATAAATATCTCTTTGACTTCAGGATTTGCTATGAGATCAAGGTATCTCTTTCTATACCTTACCTCCACATCTTTTATTCCATGATACTTTTCAGGTAAAGGTCTAATAGATTTTGATAGTAGAATAAGTTTCTTTACATTTATTGTTATTTCACCTGTATGGGTTTTAAATACCTCTCCTTCCACTCCAATGAAATCCCCAGGATCAACGAACTTTTTAAAGAATTTGTAGCTTTCCTCTCCTACATTATCAAACTTTATGTATATTTGAAGCGTACCTGAGAAATCTCTTATGGTGGAGAAACTTGCTTTCCCATGCAGTCTCTTGGATATTACTCTACCTGCGGCTCTTACAGTTTTTCCTTCAAGAGAAGAATAATTATCCTTTATCTCCTTTAGAGAATGAGTTCTTTCAAATTTTGTCTTATATGGGTCTTCACCCAGATTTCTTAATTCTTCAAGTTTTTTTAATCTGATTTCTCTCTCTTCCATTTTACTTCTCTATTGCAAGAATTCTTATAAGAATTTCTCCTCTGGGAATCTTCACTTTAACCACATTTCCCGGCTTCTTTCCAAGTAATGCCTCTCCTATTGGGGACTTATTGGAGACCATTCCTTTTTCAGGATCTGCTTCTACACTACTTACAATCATAATGTCCTTTATCTCACGTGTTTTTCTCTTCAAATCCTTTATCTCAACTCTCACTTTGCTTCCCATTCCAACCTGTAATCTTGAAAGGTTCTCTGTGTCAATTACGACTGCTTTGGACAAAAGATCTTCCAGCTCAAGTATTCTCCCCTCTACAAAAGCCTGCTCCCTCTTTGCCTCTTCGTATTCAGGATTTTCCGCAAGCTCTCCAAAGGATTGAACTGCTGCACTCAGTCTTTCACTCACCTGAGGCCTCTTCACATTTCTTAGAAATTCCAGCTCTTCCTCAAGTCTCTTTAATCCTTCCTTTGTTACATAAACTTTATCTCTTTTAGGTGTTATTACCTTATCCTTTTTTGTTTCCATTCTTCCTCCTTAAAGTTCTATTATATTGGGTTTTATGTTCAGTTTATCTATTAAATCATAGTAATCCTTCTCAGTCAACTCTTCAGGTTTCTTACCTGTATATGCGCATATAACTGCTTCCATAACATTGGTGCCAAAGGTTCTTCCGTCAAACTCAGGTGTAGTGGTTACAAGAAGTTTTACTCCCCTCTTTCTAAGAAACTCTCTATCCTCAAGGGTAGTAGTATTTGTAAACACAATTTTCCCTGTTAGATCTTCAGGCATATGCTTCTTTATGTACAAGAAATCCCCTGCAATTACATCTGCCCATTTGTAGTATTTTTCATATTTTGGTTCTACCTTTTCCTGAGATTCTCCTGTTGGATAAAGCCATTTGTAAGGGAGCCTTCTTGCTATGGGCACTATTATAGATGCAAGAAGGAGAAAGGAGGAGTGTGTGTAAATTGGAACAGGAATTCCTAAGGAAAACATCAGGTCACCAAATAAAACTTTACACCCTGCCTCTAAAAAACCCTCAGCCATTCCATATCTACTTACTCCTGAAGCAACCAGCACTTTTGTTCCCTCTTTAATAAGTCCCTTCTCTTTTATGTAAAAAACTGCCTTTTTTTCTAATGTATCCTTAAGCCATTGTCCATCACATATAGGAGTTTTTTTAACATCTTTTATCATATTCTCAACACTTTTAAGGGTTGTCCTTTTTTTGCCCACACTTATGTATAAATCTGCCCCACCAAGCCCAAGGGCATCCACCTTTCCGTCAAGCTCTTTAAAAAGACTTACAAATTTTTCAATATCTCCGTCAGTTCCAATTCTCTCAATGCTAAATTTTTCACCAAGTATTTCAACCTCAACCTTTTTATCTCTTTTTGAAGAACCAAGACTTATGCTTACCACCCTCTTCATCCTTCACCTCTTATATCCATATTTTGAATTTCTCCACAAGGGAGATGAGTTCTTTTATAGATTTTACTCCATTTAAGATTTTATTCAACCTGTTTATACCTGAATATCCCTTTAAATATTTTGGAACATGCAGTTTCATCTGGATCAGTGCATAATTCTCATCAAAATTCTCTAAAAGGAGACCTGCGTGTAACTTAATCATTTCTATTTTCTCACCGAGGGATATCTTTTCTGGTATTTTATGATTGTATAGATAATAAGTAATTTCTCTGAATATCCATGGGTTTCCAATTGCTGCTCTTCCAACCATAACTCCATCACATCCAGTTTCTTTAATCATTCTTTCTGCATCAAGGTAATTTTTGATGTCTCCGCTTCCAATTACAGGAATTTTCACGCTTTCCTTTAAAAGTCTTATTTCTTCCCACTCTGCTCTACCTGAAAACCCCATGTCTACTGTTCTCGGGTGAAGAGTTATCATGCTTACTCCTTCCTCTTCGAGAAGTTTTCCTACCTCAATAAAATTTTTATTTCTTTTATTAACACCTGACCTTATTTTGGCACTTACAGGCACTGAAGCATTTTTTATGACAATTCTTATAATTCTTCTTAGCTTCTTTAAATCGGATAAAAGGGCACTTCCGCTACCACTTTCAAAAACCTTTCTTGATGGGCATCCAAGATTTATATCTATTAAGTCAAAGAAATCAGAGGATATCTTTGCTGCCTTTCCCATTATTTCCTCATCACTTCCAAATATCTGAATGGCAATTGGCTTTGTATCTCTAATGATTTTAAAATCTATTCTTTTGCTTACTATCTTATAGGAGGATACCATCCCTGTAAAAACTATTCCTGCACCCATCTTACTGCACAGGTTTAGAAAGGCCGGGTCATTGAAACGATGAAGGGGTGCTAAGAATATGTTAGATTTGGTTGTTAAGTTTCCTATCTTCATCTATTTCTGTCATAAACAATCTTTAAACCCTCAAGGGTTAAGAATCTATCGTATAAAAACTCTCTTCTTATAAGAGGTGTTACAAGGTGTGCCACACCACCGGTTACCACAATCTTTATTTTTCCAAGTTTCTTTTCTATCTCCTCAGCAATTCTTTCCACCATACCTCCCCACCCATAAAGAATTCCTGATCTTATAGCATTAACTGTGTCTCTTCCAATAACTGATGGTGGGATTGAAAGTTCAACTTTCGGTAGTTTTGCAGTTCTTAGAAAGAGTCCTTCAAGGGATGTGAGAACACCAGGTGCAATTGCCCCACCGATGAAGACACCGTCTTTATTTATCACATCAAATGTGGTGGCAGTACCAAAATCAACTACAATTGTCGATGTTTTTGTTTTATTAAAGGCAGCTACACTTCCCACGACTCTATCCATTCCAATTTCTTTTGGATTCTCTATGTCAATCTTTATTCCTAAGTCAAGGTCAAGATTTACAAAGATGGGTTTTATATGGAAAGTCTTTTCAATACATCTTTCAAATATAGGATCCAGAGGTGGCACAACAGAGGATATTATTACACCCTTTATATCTTCTGGCTTTAATTTCTCAAAAAATAAAAGGCTTAGAATATCGAGGGCATACTCATCAGATGTTCTTGCTGTTCTTGATGCAAGACGCCAGTTCTTTAAAAGTTCTTTACCTTTAAAGACACCAAGTAAAATGTTTGTGTTTCCTATATCAATTGTAAGTACCATTTGATCCTCCTTTTCTTTTATTCAATGGAATTTTATCATAAAGATTCTCTTTTGATATAATAAAAGCATGAAGAGTAAAATTTTAGCTCTGATGCTGATAATGATACTTATGATCCCTCTCTATTCGTGTGCTGGGGGAAAAGGTAAATTGGTTTCTGTACCATCCTTTGTTGGTATGAAGATAAGGGATGCTGAGAAACTTGCTGAGGAGAAAGGTTTACTTATAAAAGTCGTTGGTACAGAATTCTCCAAAGAATTTCCAATAGATTACATAGTTACACAGGAACCAAACCCTCATGTTCTTGTAAAAGAGGGTAGGATTATAAATGTTACTATAAGTAATGGACCCCCAAAGGTTGAAGTTCCAGATTTTATAGGGATGGATTTTGGGGATGCACAGGAATTAATCTATGAAAAGAGGCTTGTAATTGGAAAAATTGAAGAAGTTTCTGATCCCAATGTGAAAGTCGGAATAATCCTTGAGCAGGAACCATCCCCAAAGACACTTGTTGAGGAGGGAACTCCCATCAACCTTAAAATTTCAAAAGGTGTTCTTGGTCAGGTGCCATCAGTTATAGGTCTCTCCCTTGAAGAGGCAAAAAGCCAGGTTATAACAAGTGGATACACCATAGGAAAGGTTGTGGAGAAAAGAAACCCTGCCTATCCGTCAGGAATTGTGTGGAATCAGGATCCTGCACCTCTTACCTATGCATCTTCTGGTTCGTCCGTTGATTTAGTGGTGAATCCATGAAGATAGCACCTTCAATACTTGCATCCAGTTTCGTTAATTTAAAGAAAGACATTGAACTTCTGGAGAGATCTGGAGCTGACATTGTACATCTTGATATAATGGACGGTCATTTTGTGCCAAACATCTCCTTTGGATTTCCCATAGTAAAGGCTGTAAGAGATTTAACCTCTTTGCCTCTTGATGCCCATCTTATGATTGAGAATCCAGAAAAATTTATAGATAGATTTATTGACTCAGGAGTTGATATGATATCTGTTCATATAGAGGGAAATTATCACATAAACAAGATTTTAAATACTATAAAGAAAAATGGAGTGAAAGCAGGAATTGCTATAAATCCCGGGACTCCCCTTAGTTTCCTTGAAGAGGTTCTTAGTATTGTGGATTTTGTTCTTGTTATGAGCGTAAATCCCGGCTTTTCGGGACAGAAATTTATAGACTCATCTATTGAAAAAATCAGAAAGTTATGTAAAATTAGAAAAAAGGAAAATTTTAGTTTCGAGATAGAGGTGGATGGCGGATTAAATTTTGAAATAGCAAAGGTTCTTAAAGAAATGGGAATTGATATTCTTGTGTTTGGAAGTTTTATCTTTAAAGATATAGAAAAGGCATTAGAAGAGTTGAGGAAAATAAAATGAGAGAAGAAAAGATTACTCTTACACTGCCCAGTGAACTCCTTGAGGCAGTAGAAAAAAAAGCAAAGAGAAAGAGAAAGAAAAGAGATGAGTTTCTAAAAGAAGTCATTGCCTTCTATATTGCCCTGGAGGACAGGAAGACACGCATCAAAAAAGAACTCATAAAGGGATATAAGGAATCATCAGAGGCCAGTATGCTCTTATCCAGAGAATTTTTTGAAATTGAACAGGAAATCTTTAAGGACATATTCAAGTATCTCAAATGAGTAAAAAAAAAGTCAAATCAAGAGAGGGGACGTTTATTTAGTGGATCTTTCTCCTTCAAAAGGTTCTGAGCAGAGTGGTATAAGACCTGTTCTTGTAATACAGAATGATATAGGAAATAAATATTCACCAACAGTGATAGTTGCAGCCATAACATCAAAGGAAGTCAAAGAGCTGTACCCCATTGTTATAAAGGTAGAAAAAAACGAGGGAGGATTGGATAAAGATAGTTTCATACTTCTCAATCAGATTAGAACCATTGATAAGAAGAGGCTCTTAAAGAAAATAGGAAAACTCAAGAAATCAACCATGGTGAAGGTAGACATAGCTCTTAAATTCTCCCTGGGGCTTATTAAGATATGAGTTCGAAATTTAAAGCGTGGGTCTATATTAAAAATCTATTCTACAATGATAGGCTTGTTAAGAAACCATCTCACTGGGGAGAGATAGGACCGCTTATTGAAGGTGAAGAACTCCTTACAAAACTTCTGTGGGAAAGTTATGTTCCAGGATCAAACGCAAGAGAATCTCTCATAATTGCCGGTGCCCAGGCTTTAGAAAATAGAGGGTTTGATGTTTCAGAAATAGAGGAACTCCTTCCAGATGGATTGAAGTTTCTTGAAGAGAATGACATAGGTGAATTGATCTCTGTTACATCAAAAATATTCAGCTTAATCCCCAATTTAAAAAAGAATAAGGATCATCCCTACAATAGTTTTATTCACCCGATGAACTGGAGGGAAATTGAGGAGTCTTTTCCAAAGATTAATGTAAAATCTCCCCTCTCTTTAAAAGAGAAGATAGAAGGCGGAATCTATGGATTGATCTCTGGTGGAAGTTTCGGAACAAAGATTGAGGGATATCCTTATTGGGAGATAGAGAGTACATACAAAGATTTCTCCTTTTATCTTGATAATGAGGTAGATACAACCAACGATGATATTACCTATGAGTTAAATTTACTCATTGAATTTTTAGAAAAAGGAAGAAAGATTACAAGTGAAGACATAGCGTTGGGCTGGGTGAAAAGAATACCTTTTGGCTGGAGTGCAGAACTTATTGCCCTTATGAATATAAAAAGAGGCATAATGCCTCCCCTTTCGGGTCAATTTAGTAATCCCTACAATGAGTGGATAGGTGGAGCAATGAGGGGAAATATGCCTGGACTTTTATCTCCAGGAAACCCTTACAAGGCTTCCTGGCTTTCGTATATGGACGGTGTAGTTTCCCATGATAAAAATGGAGTTTATGGAGAGATGTTTGTAGCCATTCTCACATCTCTTGCCTTTGCTAATGATAATATAGAAAAATTAATAGAAAATTCTATTGAATTTATACCAGAAAGAAGTGAATTAAGGAATGTTCTTGAAACTACATATGAGACCTGTAAGGAAAAAGACGACTGGAAGGAGGTAAGGGAGTGGATATATAAAAGGTTTGAAAGATATAATTGGGTCCATCTCTATCCTAACATTGCCATTGTACTCATGGGACTTATGTTTGGGAAAGGTGATTTTTTAAATACAGTGGAGATAATTTCAAGGAGTGGTTTTGATGTTGATTGTAATCTCGGTGAAGCATTAGGAATTCTTGGTGTTTTAGACCCTGAATCTATCCCTTTGAAGTGGAAAGAAGCGTTAAAAGATGTTATAAATACATATATGAGAGGAAGAAGTCAGTTTAAAATAGGAGAGATAGTCAATATGGTCAGGAAAGGGGCAGATTTATGATTTTTGTTGTGGGAAGCATCAATGTAGATTTAGTTGTATACTCTGAGAGATTCCCGGAGGAGGGAGAAACCCTTGTGGGAAAAAACTTCTTTATGAATCAGGGAGGCAAGGGAGCCAATCAGGCAGTTTCCTCTAAAAAAGCAGGTGGTGATGTTCTATTTTTAGGAAAAGTAGGAGATGATTACTTTGGTGAATTTGTTGAAGGAGAGATTAAGAAGTTTTCTGTGGAATCTAACCTTAAGAAGGTGAAAGATGTTTCCACAGGTATTGCTCTTATAAATGTGGATAGGGAGGGAAAAAATAAGATTGTTATAATACCCGGCGCAAATGCACTGGTGGGAGATAGAGAGGTAGAGATTTTAAAGAGAGAGTTTAAAAAAGGTGATTTTCTTCTTTTACAGGGAGAGATACCTATTGAAGCAAATGTTAAGTTATCACAGATAGCACATGAAAAAGGGGGAGTTGTTATATTCGATCCTACTCCTGTTGATGAAAGTTTGTTAAGGGTAATTCCTTACTGTACAATAGTTACACCCAATGAGGTGGAGGTTAGGAGACTTACAGGAAACAATGAAGTTGTGGATGGTGCGAAGAGACTTTTAGATTATGGTGCAGAGAGTGTAATTGTAAAGATGGGTGAGAGAGGGGGATTCTATATAAATAGAGAGGAGAGGTTTTTCTTCCCTTCCTTTAATGTTAATCCAGTTGATACCACAGGAGCAGGTGATACATTCAACGGATCACTAGCATCTGCTCTGTTTCTGGGAATGAATATAAGAGACGCTATAAAATATGCATCCGCTGCTTCTGCTATTTCTGTTACAAGAAAGGGTGCAGCTACATCATCTCCACTAAAGGAAGAAATAATTAATTTTCTGGAGGAGAAGGGTGAAAAAGTTAATTATTGATACGGATTGCGGTATTGACGATGCAATTGCTATTATGATGGCTATTTCAAGAGAGGATGTGGATGTGGTGGGGATTACCACTGTCTCCGGTAATACCTATGTAGATCAGGTTACAGACAATGTTTTAAGATTACTTTCATATTTTGGAAGAAAGGATATACCGGTTTTTAAAGGCGCTACAGTTCCTCTAATTCAGGAACTTTCCCGGGGAGAAAAAATTCATGGTGAAAATGGTCTTGGGGGAGTTCTGCTTCCAGAGACAGACAAAAAAGAGGAAACCATAAAGGCACCAGATGCAATTTTTAAACTTGCCAAGGAAAATGAAGGTCTGATCGTTATTACACTTGGTCCTCTTACAAACGTTGCCATGGCTATCAATTTATATCCTGAACTTAAGAATCTTATCAAAGAGGTAGTTTCCATGGGCGGAGCTCTTGAAAGAGGTAATGTAACAAGATTTGCAGAATTCAATTTTTATCAGGATCCTGAAGCTGTTCAGTTTGTTATAAACTCTGGTATTCCAATGACAGTTGTTCCCTGGGATCCTATTGCAAATAGTATGTTTCTGGAGAATGAACTTAAGGAGTTTGTAGATGAAAGCTCAAGTGCTGGGAAGTTACTTTTAGATTTAGTTCAAACACCTATGAATTTTATCGAAAAGTTTTATGGAGTGAGAGGCGTGGTTTTCCCTGATCCAATGACTGTCGCTTATGTTCTGGATGAAAAGGTTGGTAAAAACGTGATTCTTGGTGATCTTCGCATGGAATTGAACTACACTACTTTGAGAGGTGCAAGTATTCTTGTAGAAGGAGAAAGAATGAAAATAGTTACAGAGATTGAAAAATCCGTTTTTAGAGAATTGTTAGAGAAAGCTCTCCTTAATTTGAAAGGAGGTGAGAGAGGATAGAAGCCTTTTTAGTAAAATTTTTATAAGAAGGAGGAAGAAATGAAAAAAATTTTATCACTTTTGATTGTTTTAGCGTTGGTAGTAGGTTTAGTTTCTTTAACTGCCTGTGGAAAGAAAGAAGAGGAGCAACCACCTGAAGAGAAACTCAAAGTGGTCCTTTACATTAATGGAACTCTTGGAGACAAGTCATTCTTTGATTCTGCCAGCAGAGGTGTAGAGAGGGCAATAAAGGAATTGGGAATTGAAGGAAAGGTTATTGAGGGTGGATATGACCCTGCAAGATGGGAACCAGATCTTGAACAACTCTCTGAAGGTGATTGGGATATTATAATTGTAGGAACCTGGCAGATGACAGAGAATCTTGAAAAAATTGCTCCAAAGCATCCAGACAAAAAGTACTTCATATTTGACACAACTGTAGATTATTCAAAGGGAAATCTTGACAATGTATATTCAATTCTCTACAAGCAGAACGAGGGTTCATTCCTCGTAGGTGCTCTTGCTGCAATGATAACAACTTCAGATATGCCTCTTGCAAACCCTGAAAAGATTATTGGATTCCTTGGTGGAATGGATATCCCTGTTATTAACGATTTTAAGGTTGGTTATATTCAGGGTGCACACTACATTGATCCTGATATAAAGGTCCTTGTATCCTATGCAGGATCCTTCAGTGACCCTGCAAAGGGTAAAGAGCTTGTTCTTGCCCAGTATGATCAGGGAGCAGATATTTCTTTCAACGTAGCAGGAGAAACTGGACTTGGACTCCTTGATGCTGCGAAAGAGAGAAATAAATATGCAATAGGTGTCGATTCGGATCAGTATATTATGTTTAAAGATAGCGATCCAGAGAAGGCAGCACACATTGTAACATCCATGATGAAGAATGTAGATAACTCACTCTTCAGAGGAATAAAGCTTCATATGGAAGGAAAGCTTGAGTATGGAAAGGCAGAGGCACTTGGAATTAAAGAAGGCGGTGTAGGTGTTGCTGATAATGAGAACTATAAGAAACTTGTTCCAGAAGAGTTCAGAAAGAAAATAAAGGAGCTTGAGGAAAAGATTGTTAATGGAGAAATAGTAGTAGATACAGTCTTCGGTCAGTAAGAGATTTATTAGCCGGGAGAGGAGTCTCCCGGCTTTTTTCTAAATGGAGGAAGGATGGGAGTCATACTTTCTGTAGAGAATATAGTAAAAATTTATCCCAATGGTGTTATTGCAAATAGAGGGGTTAGTGTAGAAGTAGAAGAAAATACCATCCATGCCATAGTGGGGGAGAATGGAGCAGGGAAGACAACTTTAATGAAGGTGATATTTGGCATAGAGAAACCTCAGGAGGGGAAAATATATTACAAAGGAAAAGAGATCCACATAAGAAATCCTCTTGATGCAATAAAAATTGGAATTGGTATGGTTCATCAGCATTTGATGCTTGCACCCGACTTAACTGTAAGTGAAAATCTTGTTCTTGGCTCAGAACCTCTCAAAGGGAAATTCTTTCTTGATACCCAGAAAGCCATTGAGATAACAAAGGAGGTTTCTAAAAACTATGGACTTGATGTTCCTGCAGAGAAAAAGATAAAGGATCTTCCTATAGGTATAAAACAGAGGGTGGAGATACTCAAGGCTCTTTTCAGGAATGCAGAATTATTGATTCTTGATGAACCTACATCAGTGCTTACACCTCAGGAGACAGAGGTTCTCTTTAAAACCTTGAAAGAACTTAAAAAACACGGTAAGACGATAATCTTTATATCCCACAAACTAAAAGAGGTAAAAGAGATTGCTGATAAGGTAACTGTTATGAGAGATGGAAAGGTTGTTGCTACGAAAGACGCCAAGGACTTAACTGAACATGACATAGCATACCTGATGGTGGGTAGAGAGATAAGTTTTGAAAGAATTCCTCCACCCAAAAGGATTGGAGAGCCACTCCTTACTGTGAGGAATCTTTCCTATGTAAATGAAGAAAGTGTGGAGGTCTTAAAAAACATCTCCTTTGAAGTTAGAGCTGGTGAGATACTTGGAATTGCTGGAGTTGAAGGAAATGGTCAGACAGAGCTTGTTGAGATACTCACAGGTCTTAGAGAAGCAACCACCGGCGAAGTTTTAATTAAAGGAGAAAATATTTTAGGTCTTTCTCCAAGAAAAATAAGAGAAAAGAAGGTTTCACACATTCCAGAGGATAGAATGAAGAATGGAGTTGCAGATAAGGCAACTCTTGAAGAAAATTTCATAGTTGATAGATACTATAAGAGTCCTTTTTCAAAAGGAGCAAAACTGGATTGGAAGTATATACAGGATTACAGTAATAAACTTATAAAGGATTTCAATGTTCTTGCCAGTTCCCCCAAAGCAACAGTTTCCTCTCTTTCAGGTGGAAACATTCAAAAAGTTGTGGTGGCAAGAGAATTATCTTCTAATCCCATGGTTTTAATTGCTGATCAGCCAACAAGAGGAATAGATGTTGGTTCTGAGGAACTTGTTCACAATCTTCTCATGAAGGCAAGAGACGAAGGAAGCGCAGTTTTTCTTGTTTCAGCGGATCTTGATGAGGTTCTTAAACTCTCCACAAGGATAGTGGTAATCTATAATGGAGAAATAGTTGCCAGGTTCAATGAAGTGGATGGTCTTACAGGTAAGGATCTTGGTCCATACATGCTGGGTATAAAGAGGGAGGAGTAGAATGGAGAAATTTGTTTTAAAGTATTTTAACCTTATTAGAACGATAATTGCTATAGCCATAGGAATAATAATAAGCATTTTTGTTATATATGTGATAAGTAAAAATCCTGGTTTTTCTCTCAAATCATTCCTTCTGGGACCTTTTTTATCCAAAAGCAGATTTGGAAATTTGATAGAAACCGCATCTCCAATAATCTTTTGTGGACTTGCCATATCTATTCCTTTCCAGGCAGAGCAGTTTAACATTGGAGCAGAAGGAGCGTTGTTTATAGGAGCAGCCATAGGAACGGCTTTCGCTGTGTCAACTAACATGCCCATGATTATTCATATTCCACTGGTATTGCTTGTGGCAGGTCTTGTTGGTGCATTCTGGGGATTTATTCCTGGAATACTCAAGGCAAAGTGGAATGCCAGTGAACTTGTTGCTTCCCTTATGCTGAACTATGTAGCCTATTTTCTTGGTTTGTACATAATAAACTACCACTTTAGAGATAAGGCAGCTGGTTATCTTGTATCCTATCAATTACCAAAAACTGCCTGGCTTTCACAGTTTGTGCCTGGTACAAGAATACATTGGGGAATTGTTATTGCTTTTATTTTTGCAATACTTGTTTACTTTTTCCTTTATCATACAACTCTTGGGTATGAAATCAGAATGACAGGTTTTAATATTCATTTCTCAAGGTATGGTGGTATCAATGTGTTTAAGGTAATAATAATTTCTCAGGTTATTGGTGGGTTTATAGCAGGTATTGCAGGGATGACGGAGGTTATGGGGATACACAGGAGGTTTAACTGGCAGATGAGTCCTGGATATGGATGGGATGGAGTTGTGGTTGCCATAATAGGAAGAAATCATCCAATATCTATTATATTTGCTTCACTATTTCTTGCATATCTAAGGGTTGGAGGTCAGGTTCTTAACCTTCTGTCGGATATACCATCAGAAATGGTTACAGTGATCGAGGCAATTATAATACTTTTGATTACAGCAGAGGCGTTCTTAGAGCAATGGAGATACAGAATAACTATTAAGGAGGCAGAGAGAAAGGAGGTAGAACATGAACCCGCTTCTTAAAAGTATAATCTCTCCCGATTTTGGCTTTGCAATTTTAAGAGTTATGACCCCCATACTTTATCCTGCAATTGGAGTTGCAATTTCTGCCCTTGCTGGTTCCATTAACATTGCTCTTGAAGGTATAATGCTTGTTTCTGCTTTTACCGGTGTTATGGTTAGTGCTTTCACTGGAAATCTATTCCTTGCTCTTATTATGGGGATACTTGCAGGAGTTGGACTTTCTGCTCTTCTTGGATACTTCCATCTTAAACTAAGAGCAAATATAATACTTGCAGCTATAGCTTTAAACATGTTTGCATCCGGTATGACAATATTTCTCCTTTACATATTTGCTCACGATAAGGGAACATCGAGTTCCTTAAAAAGTCTTGTTTTTCCATCCTATCAGATTCCAGTGATAAAGGATATTCCAATTTTAGGAAGGATTATAAGTGGACATAATATTCTCACATATTTTGCATTGGTATCTGTTATAATCTTCTACTATATCATATATAAAACACCTCTTGGACTAAGGATTAGAGCAGTTGGTCAAAATCCTGATGCTGCAGAGTCTGTAGGTGTGGACGTGAATAAGATAAAAATGTATTCTCTGCTTTTATCGGGAGTTTTCGGTGCTCTTGGTGGACTTTATCTTTCCATGGGTTATGTATCATGGTTTTCAAGGGACATGACGGCAGGTAGAGGATTTATTGCAATTGCTGCGTCTGCTCTTGGTGGAAATTTACCCCTTGGTACTTTTCTTGGTTCGCTGCTTTTTGGAATAGTTAATGCACTTGCAATATACCTTGCATCCCTTGAAATTCCATCGGAGTTTATTCAGATGATTCCATACATAACTACCATTATCGCACTAACAATTTACTCAATACAAGCAATGGCTAAGGCAAAAAGGAGGAAAAAGATAAGTGAAGAAAGTACTACTTGATTGTGATCCAGGCCATGATGATATGATGGCGATAATGCTTGCAGTGTTCTCAAAAGAACTTGATGTTCTTGGTGTAACCACTGTTGCGGGAAATCAGGTGGGAGAGAAGACATTCTTAAACGCACTTAAAACCCTTACCCTCATAAGAGAAAAGAATGTACCGGTTGCAAGAGGTTTTGACAAACCGTTATTTAGAGAACTTGTTGTTGCTCCAGAGATACATGGAGTATCCGGACTTGATGGAGCAGATCTTCCAGAGCCTGAGGTTGAACCATTAAATATACATGCAGTAGATTTCATTATTGAAACTGTGATGAACTCTAAGGAGGATGTTTATCTTATTCCTACAGGACCCCTTACAAATATTGCTGTGGCTTTGTTAAAGGAACCTAAAATAAAGAAGAAGATAGAGAGAATTGTGCTTATGGGTGGCGCAGTTTTTGATTCTAACATAACTCCTGCATCTGAATTTAACATTTTTGTGGATCCAGAAGCAGCAAGGATTGTGTTTGAATCAGGTGTTAACATAACCATGGTAGGACTTGATGTTACAAACAAAGCACTCCTATCCTTTGATGATATAGAGGAGATAGGGAAGATGAACGGCATGGTTTCAGGAATTATCTCTCCCCTTCTTAAATTCTTTGCTTCAACAAACAAAGAAGTCTTTGGAATTAATGGTGCGCCACTCCATGATGCTCTTGCTGTCTCATATGTTATTGATCCATCAATACTTGAAACAAAGTATCTTCGTGTAGATATTGAGACAAGGGGAGAATTTACAAGAGGAGAAACTGTAGTTGATGTTTACAGAGTCACAGGAAAGAACCCCAATGCAGATGTTGCCTTTGATCTTGACCTCAAGAAATTTAAAGGGCTCATTTTTGACATGATAAGATACTTTGATGAAAAATTAAAAAATGAGTGATTTAAATATATGAGGAGGGAAGTATGGATGAAATTCTAAAAGACCTGCTTAGGTTAGAACACTCAAAAGGTGCTTTGGTCGTTGGAAGAGATGGGTTGGTGCTTTCCTATGTGGGTATGGTTGATCTCAATGTAGACACTGTAGGAGCACTTGCATCCTCAACTTTAGGCACTACTGAAGTTCTCGGGGAAGAAGCCAAGCTTGGCAAACTTGACCAGATTATTCTTCAATACGATGACGGCATAGCTCTTGTTCAGATAATAAGTGATGACTGGGTTCTATTTCTAATGGGAGATAAGAAAATGAACATAGGAATGGCAAGATACCTTGTTAGTAAAACTGGACCAAAGATAGTAGAATCCATGACTCAATCTTTCTAAGCTTTAATTCCTGTATAGAGGATGACAGGAGATAAAGAAGTCATTAAAAGAGTCAAGGTTGTAGTGCTTGGTAATGCTGAAGCTGGAAAGTCCACTCTCATAAAGACTCTTATTCCAGATTCTATCAATATAGAGTATAGAGGAAGAACTATTGCTCTTGATTTTGGTGTGATAGAGAAAAATGGAGTAAGGTTTCACATATTTGGAACACCTGGTCAAAAAAGGTTTGAAATTGTAAGGGATGTGATCTCTGAAGGTGCAGATTTATTTATATATGTCTTTGATCCTCTCATTGGTATCTCCAGATACGATTCAGAGGTTATATCTTTATTAAAAGAGAAAAAGCTAAAGGGGTTCTTTTTTATAAACCTTAAAAATTCCTCGGGAGAGGAAATGGATGCAGAAAAGGAACTTTCTACACTTTTAGACCCGATGAATTATCGCTTTGTGTTTGGTTCTGCGAAAGATCCTGAAGTCAAAAAGAATGTTTTAAATGAACTTTTAAAACTAATTTGAGGCAAAAATGGAAGAAAATAAATTGAGAGAAATTCTAAGAATTATCATGGAAAAAATAAAGGGGTCTGTTGCTATATATATTTCTGATCCAAATGGATTTATGGTTGAGGGTATATCATTGAATGGACGGGTCCATGAAGAAATCCCAATGTCAATATCTTTAAGCATAAGAGAGATGTTTAAAATGGAAAGTTTCTTTTATAAAGAGGAAATAAGGGGAATAATTGTTGAAAAGGAGATAGGTTCTACATACATTGTACCCTTTCTTAATGGCAGATACATTCTCTCTATTTTCGGTGATGACATGAACATTGGATTGGTGAAGTATGTGGTGGATAAGTATAGAAGTAAAATACTTGAACTTTTAAAGGAGAGACTATGATTATAAAAAACACAACGATTCTAAATTTTAAAGATTTAAGTGTAAAAGAAGATGTAGATGTTTTAATAGAGGGAAACAGGATTAAAAAAATTGGGAAGAATCTCAATGGCGATAAAGAACTTATAGACGGAAGTAAGTTTTATCTAACGCCAGGGGTTACCAACTGTCATGCTCATGTAGCTATGACACTTTTAAGAGGTAGTGCTGAGGATACAACCACCTTTGATTGGTTCAATAAGCACATCTGGATTTATGAGAAGAATCTTACACCAGAGGGTGTTTATATTGGAACCCTTCTTGGTGCTGCAGAGATGCTTCTTTCTGGAGTTACTCTTGTCTGTGATCATTATTTCTATATGGATAAAGCATACAGGGCATATAAGGAATCTGGAATAAGAGCGGATCTTGCCTGGGCTGTATTTGGAACAGGGGAAGGATGGGAGGAGAAATTTAAGGAGGCGATGAATTTTACTGAAAAATACAGTGGTGCTGACGAAAGGCTTACCATAAGTCTTGGTCCCCATTCGCCATATATATGTCCTGAGGAATTCTTAAAGAAAGTCGCTGAGATTTCAGGAAACACCGGTTTAAAATCCCATATCCATGTCTCAGAGGAACAGTGGGAGATAGATAAAAGCTTGAAGGAGAAGGGGAGGACACCTATTGAGTATCTAAAAGATATTGGAATACTAAAGAAAGGTACAATACTTGCCCATGCCTATTTTGCCACAGATTCAGATCTTGACCTTATAAAGAGCACAGGAGCGTACGTTTCCCATGCGCCAAAAACATACATGAGGTTTGGAGTTGTTAAGGATCTACTTCCAAGAGCAATAGAGAGAGGAATAACAGTTTCCTTTGCTTCAGATGGTCCAGCATCAAACTCAAACATGAACATATTTGAGGTGGCAAGAGATGCAGCACTTCTTGCGAAAGTTTCCACAGCCAATCCCGAACTTGGAAGAGTGGAAGAGTTGATACCTCTTCTTTCCACTGGAGGAGAGTTCATTGGTCGAAAAGATCTTGGTGAGGTAAAGGAAGGGTTTATTGCAGATTTATTACTTATAAAAAAGAATTCTCCAAATATGAATCCAGATACAAACATATTTGCAAATATTCTTTACTCCCTTTCAGATAGAGATATTGACACAGTTATTGTTGATGGAAGAATTGTTGTGAAGGATGGTAAACTTTTAACCATTGATATTGAGGAAGTGGTGAGAGAAGCAAACAAAATAAGAGATAAAATGGTTATAAGAAAAGATGAGAAACCAATGCAGACTTTTGGAGTGTAAGAGATGAGTGAATTTCACATAAGATGTGAAAAAGAAGACATCTCTCCCTATGTTATTATTGTTGGAAATCCCGATAGGGCTACAAGAATTTCAGAAAACTTTCTTAAGGAAGGGAAACTAGTAAATTCTTATAGATCACTTCTCACCTACACAGGATATTATAAGGATTTAAGAGTTACAGTTTCAACAACGGGCATGGGTGCTCCATCTACTGCCATAGTTCTTGAAGAGCTCATTCATCTTGGTGGAAAAGTCTTCATAAGAGTGGGTAGCGCAGGGGGAATAAATCCAGAAATTGATGTTGGAGATGTTGTTATAGCCACAGGAAGCATAAGAGACGATGGAACTACCCCAAAGTATCTTCCTTTAGGTTTCCCAGCAGTTCCAGATTTTAGCGTTTTATCAAAGCTGGTTAAGGTTTCAAAGGAATTTTCAAATAGAGTTTTTTATGGTGTTGTGGGTTCCAGTGACGCTTTTTATATTCCTTACGATGATAAAACTTTAAAAATGTTGGTTGAATCTAATGTTCAAGCAGTTGAAATGGAGAGTGGATGTGTTTTTATTGTTTCTCAAAGAAGGGAGGTAAAATCCGGTGCCATTTTTGCTATAGATGGAAATGTGACTTTGGGAAAGATTAAACCAAAAGGCACAGAGAAAAAGTATAAGGAGGGCGAAAGCATTGCTATTAAAATTGCCCTTGAGACTCTTTTGAGAGTGTATCATGAAGAGAATAAGAAGTAGAACTCCCGGAAATATAGCCTTTATTCTTATGCTCCTCATCTCATCCCTGTGGACATTCTGGGGTGTGTCTGAAATGTTTCATGAAGGCTGGTACAGACCCTTTGAGTGGATTTTCTTTCTTATTCCCTCTTTAATTTCTGTATCTCTTACTGTGGTCTCTTTACTCTTCCCGAAAATTGGAGGAAGCCTTATAGTTCTTTCTGGTATGATCTTCTCGGTCTTTATTTTTTCAAGAATGACCCAGAGAGGAACTCCTACTGTCTCTGATTTTTTAAGCTGGATCCCTGTTACACTGCTCTTTATATTAATTGGTGTTCTTTTTGTTATAGAAGGGTTCAGGATTAGAGAGCCTTTGGAGAGAGAAGTTAGATGGTATAAAAGATACTCTAAGGTAATTATTGCTATCCTGATACCTCTTGTTATTGGGATAACCGTAGGAGTTGTTTCAGGTTACAGGTATTTTAATAGATATGATGATGGATATAGAGGTGAAAGGATTGTAGAAGGTTATGAAATTACTTTGATATGGGCAGGAGAGGGACCTGGATGGCATAAAAGTTCTACGGGGAACCTATCCTGGAATGAAGTTGCTCTTTATGGAAAAGAACCTATAGGATTTGAAAGGAAAAGAGAAACATACGCATCTTATGAGGATTTCAAAAGATACAACATGTTTAGATACTTAAATTATGACGGTACAAAGCTTACTGATAAAGTTTACGATTTCTGGAGACTGCCTACTATAGATGAGTTAACAAGGAGTATGTATAAGGATAATGAGTGTGTTGGTTGTCCATGGAATGGAAAGGAGGGAATACAGAATTATAAAAAACCGCCTGATAAGGAAACCCCCTTATGGGCACCTGATGAACCTGTAATATACTATATGTCATCCACAGAGGCAGATGAAAGGGAATATTATTCCATTTCCTATAGAGGAATGGTAATAAAAAGAGACAAAAGCGAAGCACTTGGTTCGCTTGGATTTAGAGCAGTGAGAACAGGAAAGAAACCCTAAATTACACCTACCTCCTTACCAATTTTTATAAATTTTTCTATTCCAAAATCAAGGTCTTCCTTTGAATGGCTTGCTGAGACCATAACCCTTATTCTTGCTTTGCCCAGTGGAACTGTGGGATATGTTATACCCTGGACGAAAACTCCTTCTTCGTTTAATCTATCAGCCATCTTGCTTGTTTTCTTTTCATCTCCGATGATAACAGGAGTTATAGGTGTTTGACTGTGTCCTATGTCAAAACCCGCATTTTTGAGTTTTTCCTTTATGTACTTTGAGTTTTCCCAGAGTCTATTTACAAGTTCATCACTTTTTGTAAGAATATCCACCGCTTCAATTAATGCTGCTGTGTCTGCTGGAGTAATGGATGTACTGAAAAGGAAAGGTCTCGCCCTTTGTTTCATGTACTCAATAAGAGTTTTCGAACCGGCTACATAGCCACCTATGACGCCAAAAGCTTTGGATAGGGTTCCAACGTCGATGTCAACCTTTCCTTCAAGATGAAAGTGGTTTAATATTCCTCTTCCTCCTTTTCCAAGTACGCCCTCTCCATGTGCATCGTCAACCATTGTTATTGCATTGTATTTTTCTGCAAGTTCAACTATTTCAGGCAGTGGAGCAATATCCCCATCCATGCTAAATACACCGTCTGTGACTATTAATTTTCTCCCACTGTAATCTTTGTACTCTTCAAGTTTGTTCTTAAGATCATTCATATCTATGTGTTTATACCTTACTATCTTTGCCTTACTTAACCTGCATCCATCAATAATTGAAGCGTGATTAAGTTCATCACTGAATATTAGATCTCCCTCTCCCACAATGAGTGGAATTGTAGCCATATTTGCAAGTATTCCAGATTGAAGCAATATTACTGCTTCTGCTCCTTTGAATTCAGCAAGTTTCTTTTCAAGTTCTGTGTGAAGTAAGTTGGTTCCCGCTATTGTTCTAACAGCTCCTGATCCAACTCCAAATTTATCAATTGCTTCCTTTGCCTTTTCTTTAATCTCCTTTTTGCTTATGAGACCAAGATAATTGTTGGAGGAGAGATTTAGCATTCTTTTTCCATTTATAACCACCCATGCCCCTTGTTCACTCTCAAGTACCCTTATCTTTGTATACATTCCCTTTTCTTTTAGTTCCTCAATTTTCTCTTTTAAAAAGTCAAGTTTTCCCATACTTCCCTCCTTAAGGAATTAAAATTACTTTTCCGGACTCTTTATTTTTCATAACCTCAAAGCCCTTTTCAAAATCCTCAAGCTTAAATTTATGAGTTATTACAGGAGCTATGTCAAGTTTGCCAGATGAGAGAAGCTCTCTTACCTTAAACCATGTTCCAAATATTTTTCTTCCATGAATTCCATACAATCTTAACTTCTTCAGGACCACGTCATTTGTTATGTCTATTTTTACATCTCCATCAAATATTCCAAGTAGTGAAATTCTTCCAATGGGAGAGACAACTTTTAGTAAGTCCCTTAAACCTGCTTCATTTCCAGACATTTCAAGTCCAACATCTACACCCTTTCCTTTTGTTTCATCCATTACTCTCTCAACAAAAGATTCTTTCTTTACATTCACAGTCACATCTGCACCCAATTTTCTGGAAAGATTGAGATGATAATCACTTAAGTCTGAAACAAATATTTTTGTTGCTCCAAGAACTCTGGAGAGAGCCACAGCCATTAAACCAATGGGCCCAACGCCTACAATTGCCACACTTTTTCCAGATATATCCTCTGCAAGCACTGTATCCACAGCATTACCGAGGGGTTCCTGAATAGATGCAACTTCCTCTGAAATATTTGGAGGATTTTTCCACACAACTCTTTCTGGAAGTACCACATATTCAGCAAAGATACCATCTCTATCCACTCCAATAACTTTTAGATTTTCACAGAGTTCCTGATTTCCGTTGAGACACATTCTGCAATGACCACAATAAATATGTGTTTCAGCTGAAACAAAATCTCCTGGTTTGAATCTTTTTACCTCTGAACCAACTTCAACTACCTTGCCTGAAAACTCATGTCCAACTATTAATGGAGGTTTGATTCTATTTTTAGCCCACTCAGTCCAATCATATATATGAACATCAGTTCCACATATGCTTGCAGCTTTTACTTTTATCAGTATTTCATCAGGTTGCTTTATTTCTGGTTCGTCCACATTTTTGAGAACAAAACCCTTCCCCTCCTTTTCTTTAATTATTGCTTTCATGCCTTCCTCATATGAGACTTAGTTCTTTAACATGAAGAACGTTTCTTTTGTCTTTAACAATCTCTTTGAGATGATCATCTGCAGTTACAAGGAATGCCTTTTCCTGATCAGCAAGGGCAATATAATATGCTTCTGTTATCGGTATTGCATATTTAAAGGATATGTAAACACTTTCTTTTATGGTTTCTGGATCAGCATGTTTAATTTCAAAACCCATGTTAAACAAACTTTTCACTCCCTTGTATATTTCGTCCTCTGTAAGGTCTACCTTGTATCTTAATACATTGGTAAATTCATAAAAAATAAAGTCCGGAATTATTATTTCAACAATTCCCTTTAAGTAATAATCTCTCAGTTTCTTGGATTCCTTAACATACTTCTCCATCTTTTCCTTTCTAAACCACTTCAATACAACAGAAGTGTCAATTACTATCCTTTCTGGAATCATTTTGTCTCCCTCCATCTTCTTAATACCTCACTGCTATCCCATACTATAGAGTCTTCCAATGCAAGTTTCTCTTGAGTTTCTACAGCCTTAAGTATCTCCGGATTCATGAGAGGAGCCTTAAGAATTCTTGGTAGATACATTTGAAGTGCCTCCCTCACAATCTCTTCCTTACTCATTTTTCTTTTTTTCTCAACCTCTCGAAATTTTTCTTCCAATTCTTCGGTAAGGCTAATTTTTATCTCAAGCATACTCACCTCCTCCTCTATTTTACAATATTTTTCAATAAAAAAAAGCCCCTTTCGGGGCTTAACTACGGCATAATTATATTTTGTTCTTCTCCTATGTCAAGAAAATTGTATCCATAATAATAAGTTGATCCATCCTGAGATGTGAAAACAATATCCTGCTTTGTTATATAATCTTTATACTTTCCTGTTGATATTGCCCAGATTTCCATATCAACTGCTGGCTCTTTTAATTCATTCCCTTCCTTCGGCACTATCGCAATTCTGTATCCGGTTGATTTGTATCCGTTTACCATTTTGTTTCCAAGTTTTTCAATTTTGTACTCAAAGGGAAGGAACGGGGCAGTTTCTGATGTGTAATTTTCAAGGTCTCTCAAGGCACCTTTTGATGCTTCAAATTCCTGCTCAAAATTGGTAAGGAGGTTATTAAAGAATTCCTTTAAACCTGGTTGATTCTTACTCCATGCATCTCCAACCTTCATTGCATAGTCATCCCCAACCTTTATTACTTCCACAGAGTTCTGTTTATCCTGAAGGGCAACAACTCTGATTTTATCGCCATTGTCATCTTTCCATAGTTCAAAAACTTTCCCTGCCTCTTCTTTTTTTGGTCCAGCGTAAATTATAATATGATAACTTTTAAGGTCTGTAGGTGATTTAAATACTGGTTTCTCCTCTTTCTTCTTTATAGTAAGAGAGGTTTCTACTGTTTCACCAGCTTTAATTTCCACGGTTCTCTCGATTATTTCAAAGCCTTCCTTTTCCACTTTAAGTGTGTATGTACCAGGTGCAGCTTCAATTAAAAAGGTTCCATCATCAAGGGTTGTGTCTGTATTTCCAATCCCTTCTCCTCCTTCAAGAACAACAGTTGCTTCTGCCACTGGATTTCCATTGGAATCAGTTACTATTCCTTTAATCTTTCCCGTCTCAGGCTTTTTAGGACCACATCCATAAGAGAAGGAGAGAGCTAAAAGTGAAATTGTAAGAACCAAGATCAAGGTTTTTTTCATAGACTAACCTCCTTTAACTATTCTTTTTCTAATAATTTAACGATCTCCTCTGCAAATTGTTTCGCCATTTTTGGACCATTTGCAGTAACTACCCTTCCATCCACTTCCACACCTTTTCCTGTGTAATTTGCGCCGTTCTCTTTAAGTAGCTCTATAGCTTCTCTGTCAGGATAGATAGTTGCTTTTTTGTCTTTTAAGATACCACTTTTAGCAAGTACTGCTGGTGAAAGACATATTGCTGCGACAATTTTTTCCAGTTCATAGGCTTTCTTTACAAAATTTATTAACTCAGGGCTGTTCCATAAATAAACCTTGGAACCACCACCTCCAACCACAACAACTGCATCAAAATCTGATGGTCTTAAGTCAAGTATTGTGTATTCTACACTTACCTCTGCTCCAAGCATTCCTCTTGCCTTACCAGTTCTTGTGGATGCAGTGGTTACAGATATTCCGTAACTTTCAAATATTTCTTTTGGTATCTGATATTCTTCGTCTCTAAAGTTTTCTGGTGCAATGATCATGACTATTTTCTTTCCTTTCAATTTTTCCATTTTCCCACCTCCTGAGCATGAATAAGATGAGAATAAAATAATTAAAATTAAAAATAAAGCCAAAGCTTGTTTCATTTCCAAAACCTCCAATTGTATTATACAGAGATAAAAAGAAGTGGTCAAATGAGATTTGATATGGTGGGCCTCTCTGGACTCGAACCAGAGACCTCATCCTTATCAGGGATGCGCTCTAACCAACTGAGCTAGAGGCCCACTCTATTAATCATTATATGGAAATCTTCCCTCTTGTCAAGTAAGGGCGATTTTCTTTCTGATATAATTCTTTTGATGATTGTGGCAACGTGGAATATTAACTCCATAAAGATGAGGATGAAGATTCTAACCAGCTGGCTTAGAAAAGTTGAGCCCGATTTTCTCTGTCTCCAGGAGACGAAAGTAAGGGATGAGGAGTTTCCAAAAGAAGAGCTAAAAAGAGTAGGTTATAACAGTGTGTTTTCTGGAGAAGGGGGAAGAAATGGAGTTAGTATTCTCTCTAAAGATGAACCTGATTTCGAAAGTGCTGGTTTTCTTGACGGAGAAGAAGATAATGAGAAAAGGCTTATAAGTGCTAAATTCAGAGATTTAACCATCGTTAGTGTTTATGTTCCACTTGGAGGAAGTGTGGGAAGTGAGAGATTTAAATATAAAATGAGATTTTTTAATAGACTCAGAATGTACTTTAATAGATTTCACAAACCGGATGAAAAGATCATTCTTTGTGGAGATTTTAATGTTGTATTAACTGACATGGATGTTTATGATGAGATGGATCTAATTGGTGAAATTGGACTTTTGCCAGAGGAAAGGGAGAAATTAAAGGAATTTCTTAGCTGGGGCTTTTATGACACATTCAGGTATAAAAATCCAGACAAGAAGGAGTTTAGTTTCTGGGATTATAGAAGGAATGCCTTTAAAAAGAATAAAGGCATGAGAATTGATTACATCTTTGTTACAGAGCCGCTTATAAAGGTTTTAATTGATTCATATATAGATGTTGAACCAAGGGAGCTTGAAAAACCTTCAGATCATACTCCCGTCGTCTCTATTTTTAAAGATTGATATGTTATAATTAAAATGAAAAAATTAGCAAGAGGATAGGTGTCTTTTCTCTGGGGGAAAGATTTCCGGTCCTTAATTTCCAGGAGGATAGGATGAGAAGAAAGAGCATAATTTTATTAGTTATGATTTTGCTCCTCTTCCCTTCAATTGCTTTGGCGGAGAGTAGCGGGGTTTTAAATGAAGAGCCACCGAATACTCAAGTGGAATTCATTCTTCTAACCAGGAACGAACCTAAAAATATATCCGAGGCTGTAATTTCTTCATCTGGAAATAGAGTTGTATATGTAGTTGAAGAATCCACAGGTGCATCAGTTTTTGTTGTCAACTCTGATGGTTCGGGCGAAAGTCTTTTATTCGAAAGTGGAAAGTTAACTGATCCTAAAAACCCAAACATACATTTTAGACTCCAGTCCACATGCACCCCTGCAATAAGCGGAGATGGAAATACAGTTGCTTTCTCTGTAGAAGAATTACCAGGAGAGTGGATGGGAAGGTACTTACTTATATATAACTTCAGTGGAACAGATTGGCAGGGACCAGAAATTGTTGATTTTAAAGACCTTTCCAAAAAAGATTATGATTATGATGTGTATATTATTGGAACCCCCTCTATATCTTATGATGGAAGCGTAATAGTTACCGCTATAAGTTTCAAGTACTTTGATATCTGGGATAGTTGCATTGCAAAAACAGATAAAAGTGGTTCTGGACCCTTCTCTATACTTCACTTCGATTCTTTTAAATATACCCTTGGAGGAGACCCCGTAGTAAGTGGAAATGGAGAGAAGGTTATATTCTGTGGAAGGGAAGAAGATGATTATAACAGTCCGTATGTTCTCTACCTCATGAACTCAGATGGTTCTGGTTTAAAAAATATAAGTCCCGCTGGCACAATTCTTGGTAAATATGGAGGCGGTGATTATCATATTTCAACTACCGGGAAGACTGTAGGGTTAAGATGTGAAGATATAAATGATTCTGATGAAGTCCAGTACAAAATAATCAATACATTAGATAGTTCTGTGATTGCCACTGTGAAAAATTACGAGGGTAATTCAGTTTATTCCAGAATTTTTGGAAGACCCCAGATGATAGAGGATGGAAATAAAGTTGTTTATATAAGTTCAAATTCATATTTAGAAATTAACAAAGTATATATTAAAGACTTAACCAATGATGAGGATTTGACACTCTTAAATGATAAAACTGAGAATCTGCCATGGGAATATACATATGTTAAGGTAGCTGGCAGCACATTTGCTTCAAGTATTGGCACAACAAGATATATGGATAGCAAAGGAACAAAGTTTTTGATAAAAAAGGGCATGGATAGATGGAATAGTGTAAATTTATACATAGTAAAGATTAAAGGAAAGAAAAAGCCCCCAATTTCTACAGGTTTTCAGCTTCAGTGGACAGATATAGATGAAAAATATGACATAGACTTAAAGGATTGCTTTATTAAATTTGATGAAAACTCTATAAGCTTTAAAATAACCACCTATAGAGAATGGAAAAGCTACAAGACAGATTTTCATATCGCCATTTATTTTAACCTTGATAAGGATTCTGGAACTGGTGCTTTAATAGAGGGCTGGAATGGCGAAGATATGCTTGTTGCTTTAGGAAATGATGGAGGGATTTTTTCTCATAATATATATGAATGGAAGAACCAGAGCTGGCAAAAAATAGGGGAGTTTGAAATTTATGAAATAGAAGATAATTCTAAAGAAGCTACAATAACATTGCAGAGAAAATACTTCGGTGAGGATTTTGAGTACTGGGTTGGAATATATGATCAAATTAACGATAAATTTGATTACTATCCAAACGACGATCAGTATTATTATGAATATTTTAAGTTTGAAAAGAAAGAACAACTCCCCTCTTATTTTGATTGGAGAGACTATGGAGGAGTTACACCTGTAAAGGATCAGCTTGATAGCAATCTATGCTGGGTATTCTCTTCTATTGGAGCTTTAGAATCAGAGATTCTTATAAATGAGGGAGTAGAGTATGATTTTTCAGAACAGGATGTGGTTTTAAATGTTGATCCTTCAAGAGAATCTCATTTCGATGAAGAGGACGATCCCTATGTTTCACCAGGTTCTATTACAGAAGCATCTGAAGTTTTTATAAGAAAGGGAGTAACCCTTGAAAGTTGTAATCCTTTTAATCCATCTAAACTTAAATGTGGAAGTAGCTGTTCGGTTGGTTCTTGTGAACCTATTTTTAGAGTTAACGGAGTAAACATAATAATGAATGCTGATAATATAGAAGCCATAAAGAAGGCTATTTACAATTATGGACCATTGGTGACCTGTTTTTATAATGATGATGATAAATACTATAATGATCCAACATATGGTACTATTTATGATTACTATCTATGTGACGAAGATACCAACCATTGCATAATTATAGTAGGATGGGACGATGATGTACCTCACCCGGATCCCGGTCATTCTGGTAAAGGAGCATGGATATGCAGAAATAGCTGGGGAGAGAACTGGGGAAACGACGGTTATTTCTATATTGCATACAATTCTGGTGGAATAGGACGGCTATACTACTTTAACTATGAAAAATGCAATAGAAACAAGAAACTTCTTTACTGGGATGAAGCAGGCTGGGTTTATGATAGGGGATATCCAAATGTAGAGAGTGAAACGGCTTGGATGGCAAGCGTTTATACTGCGGAGGAAGAAAGCTTCCTTGAGGCAGTAAGTTTCTGGAGCACAAGTGATTATGCAACATATGATATATATGTTTATGATGATTTCTTTGGAAGCACTCTTTTGAGCCGTAAAGAATTTTCATGCTCCTATACAGGTTATTATACTGTTCCTTTAAAAGATCCTATACCACTTAAAAAGGGTCAAAAATTTACATTAGTTGCTAAGGTTACAACCCCAGGTTACTATTATCCAATAGCATATGAGGAAAAAGATGTTTTAGATGATGGAACTGTTAGAGCTAATCCACCTATCCAGGAAAACGCTACATTCATGAAATTAAACGAAAATGACAAATGGAATGATACCTCAAAATCTGGATTTAACATATGTTTTAGGGCAGTTCTTTCTCCTGGATCCCCCTCATCACAGATAGAGGTGCTTTATCCAAATGGTGGAGAGTCTTTTAACTCTGAGGACACTGTAAATATAAAATGGAACTCCTCAAATCTTACAAAAGGTAAGATAAGAATATATCTCTTTGATGGAGAAAAGTGGAGTTTGATAGCTTCAAACTTATCTATCAATGATAATTCTTATACCTGGACTGTTCCTGATGTTTCCTCTCAAGAGTGTAAAATCAGGATAGAAAATTATAACCCAAAAAATAATTCATGGATTCTTAGAGACGAGTCTGATGGATATTTTTCAATTCTGTCTCCCCTTTATGGAAATATATCTGTTAAAGCAACTCTTGATGGAAAAGAATGGAAAGGAAGTATAAATTATACAATTTCTGGACCAGAGAACCTTTATGGGGACTCAGTTCCTAAAGATTTTTACAGAGTTTCCACTGGAAAATATACTATCTCTTACATTTCTGGTGGTCCAGAAAATTCCAGTCTTTCTTCAATAACTCCTCAAAAAACCCAAATTTTGAATAAAAAGGATACCATAACATTTACTTTAAATTTCAAAAGTAAAGAGGAATTCAATCCCCCCTCTCCTCCCAAGAACTTATCTCTTAAAATTGTGAAAAGTGGAATTCTTTTAAAATGGGATCATTCTAAACTTGGCTCAAATCTTATTGGTGGATACAACATATATAGAAGCCTAATATCTCAAGGAGACTTTACCAAGATTGCTTCAGTTAAGGCAACAGAAAATACCTACTTAGATGAGGATGTGGAAATAGGAAGGACATACTACTATATAGTGAAAGCCTTTGATATAAAAGAGAATGAGAGTGAAGCATCAGATGAAGTAAGAATAAGTATCTCAGGGGAATATATTTCGCCATTTAATTTAAAAGCATATCCTGGAGATAAAAAAGTATATCTTGAATGGACTCCTCCTAAATTCCAAAAAGATTTAAAGGGGTATTACATTTATAGATCAAAGGTGTCTGGAGAGTATTCAGAGGATCCAATCAATCAATCCCCTGTTTTAACCAATCATTATATAGATAATGATTTGGAAAATGGAGTTTTATATTTCTATGTATGTAAAGCAGTGTATAAAGATGGAACCATCTCTTCAGCACTGCAAGAAGTCTCAGTGACCCCCAAAGAGCTTTTTATTACAGTTGATATAACTGATGGTGAAATTGTGAATAATGAGAAATTTACCTTCAGCGGCTCTGTGGATCCCGATTCAATTGTTTTAATAAACGGGAAGGAGATAAAAGTAGAAGAAAATGGGAAGTTTACAGCTACTGTAAACCTTTCTCCAGGAGATAACATAATAACAATAACTGTGAAGAATAAAGCAGGGGATGTTGTAAAGTTAAAGAAAAAGGTTGTATTAAGAACCCAAAGTGAAGAGATAGAAATTAAACTCCAGATAGGTAACACCACCATGCTGGTAAACAATATACCTGTTCAAATTGATGTTCCTCCAACAATAGTTGAAGGAAGAACCTTACTTCCAATAAGATGGGTAGCAGAACCTCTTGGTGCAACTGTAGGATGGGATGGAACAGAGAAGAAAGTTACAGTATCCCTTGGTGATGTGTTTATAGAATTATGGATTGGTAGAAGTACAGCAAGAGTAAACGGAGTCGAAAAGATGATTGACCCAAACAATCCAAAAGTTAAACCAATAATAATAAAAGGTAGGACAATGCTTCCTGTAAGATTTGTTGCAGAGAATCTTGGGTGTGAAGTCAAATGGGATGGAGCAACAAAGACAGTGACAATAATTTATAGAAAAAGTCCCTAATTTAAAATTTATTTTTTAGGAGGATGG
>CBFDTJ010000006.1:0-38449 GCA_965612865.1 uncultured bacterium | reverse complement strand
AATGATACGGCGACCACCGAGATCTACACCTAAGCCTTCGTCGGCAGCGTCAGATGTGTATAAGAGACAGATACACAATATATCCATAAGAAACGCAAATATAGGTATTTATCTCTACAAAGCAAATGGGGTAAAAATAAGAAATGTATCTGTCAGTAATTTGCAATACGGTCTGTATCTATACTATTCAAATTACAATGTGATAGATGGTTTCTATGCAGAGAACAACACCTATGGGATAAGGCTTTACTACTCTATGAACAATGAAATAAAAAATTCCACCGTGGTTAAGTGTGATTCTGGAATCAGAGTTTTCTATAACTCCATCAAAAATAAACTCCACGATAATAAAATTTTAAGAAATACAGATGGCATATGGGTTAGAGACTCTCATAACATTGAAAATGACATTTTTAATAATGAGTTTACAGAGAATGAGAATGGAATTCATCTTTTATATGGCACGAAAGTCCAAATCTACTCAAATAAATTTGATAAAAACAATACAGGTATATTTATAGAATCCTTCTCTGAAAAAAATGAGATTTTTGAGAATTCCTTTACAAATAATAATACCTGTATAGATATATCAAATCACTCAAAGAATAACGTGTTAAGGGGAAATACTTTTGATTCTAATAAAAAGGCTATTTTTATAGAGGAAGAGACATCTGTCCCCAATGTTTTATCAGAGAACATTGTAACCAACAATGATTACAGGGGAATAATAATAAACTCTAATAATAAAACCCCTCCACCAGAAATTTTAAATGTAGGTTTAGTGGGTAGAGGAATAGCAATAGAGGTTGAGAATGAAGTGGATGGTACTCTGGAAGTTTTTCTCTCCAATTATAATGGTAAAATCTCCCCCCACCCTATGGATCCCGACTCATCTCCCTATCATGGAGATAGTGAGAGATTTCTCGGTAGAAGTAATGTAAATTCAGGAAATGAAAGTCTCATAATTATTGGTGAGGCGAAGGAAGGTCAATATGTAACTGCCACTCTAACTAACAAAGATACAGGAACTTCAGAGTTCTCTTTAAATAAGAAACTTGTGTCTTTCCCATTCCTTGATGCTATTCTTTCAGTTTCAAGTTCAGCTGAGAGAGGTGAGAGGGTAAAGTTTACTGCAAAAATAAGTAACAAAGGAGACATGGGAATAAATGAGGTTACTTTTGAATGTCCCATTCCCGACGTTTTAAAAGATGTAAAATTGGATTTTCTACCCAATGGTGCAGAAGGCAACGTGAAAAATAATACAATCTATGTAAAGAATATAACTATAGGACCAAATTCGTTTGTTACAATTTCATTTTCATCTCTTATACCAGACTCTATTGATGTAGGAACAGATATCTCTCTTCAAGGAGAGGTGAATTATTACCCCATAGATGAACTCTTACTTAAAGAGAAAACAGACAAGGATGAATTTGATGATGGAATTCCAAATAGCGACACTGGAGACGAAGAAACCAAGTTTACTGTTTCTGGTAAACCAAATATAGTGTTTAAAGTGGAATCCCCCGAAGAAGTCAGTGCTAATTCAATATTTAATATAAAAATAAACATAAAAAATACAGGTAATGACATTGGTAAGAATATCAAACTTTCGTTTAATGTACCTCACGATTTTAGTTTTATCTCTTCTTCCATGGGAGGCTTTAATTCAAAAGAAAAAGTTTTTACTATTAGTATTCTTAGTTTAAAACCGGACGAGGAAATAAATGTATCCATTACTTTAAAGTCAGAAAATGTTATAGACGATAAGAATGTTTCTTTAACTTTCACCTTGAAAGGCACAGATATTAAACCAATTGAGCATGAAGTTTTAATAATTATAAAAGGAGAGGGGAGAGAGAATGTAACTTTTAGTCTTGATTTTCCGAGGGAAGCTAAACTCTTAGAGGAGTTTGAGATAAAGATAAGTTTTACAAATTCTGGAAACAAGGAAAGTGAAGAAAAGCTGATTAGACTCTCATTTGACAATGGTGTAAGTTTTCTATCTTCAACTCCGATGGTTAGAGTAAAAAGTGGAGAAATTTCCTACACTTTAAAATCTATTCCTGAGGGGGAGACTAAGGTATTAAAGTTAAAATTTAAAATTACAGAAGGGTGTAAAGAGTATAAGAACTTTACTTTAAGTTTTAATGGAATCAGGAAGGAATTTAAAATATTTGTTAATTGTTTAAGAGTGTACCACCAGGCAATAATTTCTGGTTTTCCAGATGGAAGTTTTAAACCAGACCTTCCATTAAAAAGAGTTGAAGCCAGTGCCATTATAACCAATGCTCTTTTACTTAAACCCTCCATCTCCTTCCTGCCAAAGGATATTCCTTCCAATTATTGGGGAGGTGAGTTCGTATCCTCCGTCGTAGGAAATGGAATAATGAAAGGTTACCCCGATGGAACATTTAAACCAGAGAAATATATGACGAGGATAGAAGCCAGTGCAGTTATATTTAAAATCCTATCTTTAAGAGAAGATTACTCAACGGGATTTAAAGATGTGAAGGAAGATTACTGGGGAAGAGGAATAATTGGTGCTGTGGTTAAGGCAGAAGTTATGAAGGGTTATCCTGATGGAACATTTAAACCCGATAGATTGATTACAAGAGCTGAGTTTCTCGTAATTGTCCTTAAAGCTATTGGTAGAGGGAAGGCAAGTTTCAATGTTTTAAGTATGTTTAGTGATGTTGATTCAAATTTCTGGGCTTATCCATTTATCGTTGAAGCTACTGTTCCCCATGTGGTTATAAATCCAGAGAAATTAGGAGAGATTAGGATAAAGGATAAAGCTTTTCCTGTGTTTAGTGAAAAATTTAATTCAATAGTGGAAATTGTTAAAGTAGGTGATAAAATAAAAGTGAGCCTTCCATTCCTATATCCTGATTTAAGGGAGGTGGAAATAACTGTTAGCAGAGTAGGTGTTAAACCATGAAGAAACTCATCATCATTCTATTAATAATCTGTTTGTTGGCAGGAGGGGTATTTCTCCTCTATAAAATAGGATTTATTACATTTAGGAGAGCAGAGTTCTCTGGTAATCTCTATCCCCCAAAAAACTCAAATTTCTATCTTTACTACGATCTTAGTGATATCCCTCTGGAGAATTTTATAAAGGATGAGAAATTAACCACATTCCTGTCTTACACTGAAAAAAATGGTTCAATCTTCTTTGTTGAGGATAAAGAGAATTCTTTTGTTGCATCTATAAATGCAAAGAGAGGAAAAGGTAATGAACTTGTCATGTTCCTTACAGATGAGATTGAAAAAGGTGGGGGTGTTGTTGAGAAAAAGAAAATCTCATCTTTCACAGTTTATGAAATTGTTCCTTCATCAGAAAATCTAACACCCTACTCTCCCGTATCCCAACCATTCTATGTCTCCAGTCTAAAGGATACAGTTATTTTTACCACATCTATTGATACCTTCAAAAGTGTGATATATACCAAAAAGGAAGACTCCCTTTTAAATACAGAAGGTTTTAAGAAGGTGCTTGATAAAGTTCCATTAGATTCAAATGTATTTGGATACTTTAATGCCAATTCTCAAAATGTTGGTGAGGGAGGTTTTTATACAGAATTTCATAAAGATGCCCTTTTTGTGAAGGGTTTTTACAATAAAATTAATCCTACAACCCCAGTTCCCCTCTCTGAAACAATTCTAAGATTTGTGGGCGAAAATCCCTTTTTTATATTTGGAGTTAGAGATCTTGGAAATTTTCTATCTCAAGCCGTATCTTCTCTTCAGGAAGAGAATCCTCTGATATCTGGTTTCACTCAGGGGTTTGATATTTTAGGTTTCCTGTCTCTGTTCAATGAAGATGTAATAGTATCTCTGGATATGAAGGATGGAAAACCAAATTTTGTTGTTGTCTCCAATCTTAGAGGAGTGGAGAAGGTAGGTCAGAAATTAGAGAATTTTAAAAACTATCTGTCACAAAATTTTAACTTTTCTTTTAAAGAATTCCTCTTTGAGGATGCAGAGCTTATTCTTGGTAGAAACTCATCTGGTGTAAGTGTAGCCATCTCAATTCTTTCTAACTTTCTATTTTTGGGTAGTGAAGAAGGTGTAAAAAATTCAATAATCTCTGGGAAGATTGGAGAGAATAAGACTTTAAATGAACTTTTGAAAGGCTTGGGTTCAGATGTTCCGGGAGATATAACAACCATACTCTTTCTGGATTTTTCAAAATTGAAAAATTTCGGTAAAGATAAAGTTCAAAACCTATCCAGCATCTACTTTGTTACGCTGGAGGAGAAGAGAGACGCCAATTTCATATTAAAAGTGGAATTTAAGAAGCAGTAAATACAGAAGAATAGATGCCAGTGATACAAAAATCACAGAAGGGATAATAAAGGAATAAACTTTACCAAATTTTGCCTTAAAATACCTCACAGTTACTATCAAGCATAGATGAAGGGGAGACAGGAGAACGCCAGCTACTGCACCTGTAAATGCGAGTCCCATCAATGAAAGGGAGAGCTTTCCATTTATAAATAAGAAACTCTCTATCAATGGATAAGAGACACCAACAGATGTAGATGTGATACCTGTGACAAAAGTTACTATAAATGGAAGGAAGAAGAGTAGGATTAGCGGACTAACATGAAGGGAGGTTAGCTCAACAGATACCCTGTTTGCTATTCCTGAATTCATGAGGTTTTTAAAGAAGAATATTCCCAATGGTAGAAGGTAGTTCTCCAACTTAAAAGATTTTAAGAAATATTCCTTAATCTCTTTAGATTTTGGTTTTAAAAATATGAGGCTAAGAATTGTAGTTATAAATATTGCATATACCACATCAAGCGAAACTACTGTGGAGAGGAGTATTATAAGGAGTATTGGAGAGAAATATTTCAGGAATTCATAAAAACCTCCCTCTTCTCTCTTTATGTTCTCAAGCTTCACACCTCTATAACCTATAAGCCATCCAGCAGATATTTGAAGTATCGGAAGTATAAAATGTGCCAATAAGACTGTTCTGATTGGTATTTTTAAAAATATGGATATAAGTATGAGAGCAGGATAGAGTGGGAATACACCTTCCCACACATGTCTGAACCAGTAATTTAAATAGGCTCTTCTCTCGTTTGTCGCCACCATCTCTTTTGTTGATTCCTCCACGAGAGGGGCGGAGAATAAAGCACCACCAGGCATAGGTATGAGACCCACAAGTGAAGCAGAAAGAAAAATGACAATCTTTCTATTGGGTATAAAGGAGTCAAGATTTTTTATCATCTTTGTAAGAATTTTTTTGTCCTGGAGAAGATTGGCAAAGAAGTATATCATACACAGCATTATGGTAAGTCTAAGAGTATCTTTAGAGATAGATGTTATAAGCAAATAGTTTAGAACCTCTTTAAATGGAATTGGATAAATAAAACCCAGGAATATCCCACCAATAAGTAAACTTATACCTGGGCCCACCTTCCTTGTTATTAAAAAGATTATGATAAAGAATGTTATTCCGAGTTTTAACAGGGTCATATTAGGTGGAAGTGAATCTTTCCCATAGGTTCTTGGTCACTTTCTCACTTTCCCTTTCTATTCTTTCTGCGTCTACAGTTAAAATTTCTCTATCCTTCATAACAAATTTTCCATTTATTACCACATCTTCAACAAAATCTGGAGATAATCCAAAGAGAAAATGGCCAAAGAAATTATTTTCATTTAGAGGTGTTGGAGGTATATAAGATAGCATAATGAAGTCAGGAACAGCACCTTCCTCTATTACTCCAATTTTTCTATTAAAGATTCTTTCAGCTATTTTTGGGTTATTTACAAATAGCATTCTGTAGGATTCCGAAAATCCAACATTTGGATCCTTTTTGTTTAACTTGTGCAGTATGGTTGCAACCTGAGTCTCTCTCCACATGTTTTGAGTGAAACCATCTGTTCCAAGACCCAGAAGGATTCCTCTGTTCATCATTCCTATAACATCAGATACTCCCACTGCATTGTTCATATTTGACTCAGGATTATGTATAACCATAGTCTCAGTTTCCTTTATGATATCCTTTTCCTTTTCATCAATATGAATGGCATGAATCGCAAGAGTTTTTTTGCCAAGTATATTCTCCTTTAAGAGTCTTTCAACGACCCCCAGTCTGTATTTTTCAATGGAGTCTTCCCTATCAGCTATATCTTCTGCAACATGGATATGAAATCCCACATCAAGGTCTTTCCCTGCCTCTGCGCACTCTTTCATGGTTTTTTCACTTATTGTAAACTGAGCATGCATTCCAAATGTTGGTGATATAAGAGAGTTCTTTTCTTTCCTCAATTTTTCAATGAATCTTATATTTTCCTTTATGCTTTCCTTTGCTTTGGTCTCTCCCCATCTATCCGAGACTTCAAAACATGTGGAAAGCCTGATTCCGGTTTCAATACTTACTCTCTCCAATTCATCCAGACTCCCAGAGATGTATCCAAAACTTGCATGGTGATCTATTATGGTGGTTGTTCCTTTTCTTATGGCATCGATTATCCCTACAAGTGCAGAGTAGTAGATTGATTCCCTGTCCAGAGCTAGATCCAGTTTCCACCATAGATTTTTAAGTATATCCAAGAAATTTTCAGGGTGGTAATCTTTTAAAGGTATACCTCTTGCAAGAGCCGAGTAGAGATGATCGTGTGCAACTATAAGACCTGGCATTAAGAGTTTTCCCTTCCCATCTATAAATTCACCTTTATATTCTTTACTATCCTCTCCTGCATAAACTATTTTTTCCTCATCCCACACCAAAATTCCATTATTAAAAAATTTTGGGTTTTCTCCTCCAGTAAAGATGGAAACATTATTTAAAATCTTCATTTTTCTTCCTCCTTTAACAGAAGGCCAGAGAGAACGAGATCTCTCATGGTTCTTAATGCTTCAAAGTAACCAAGCTTTGATGACCAGGCTATTTCTCCTGCTGTTTTTTCTCCATCGCACATAAATACTATTTCCCACTCATCTTTTGAGAATGTCATACTATCCACGTTTGGTTCTGGATTTACCTTAAGGACAATATTATCATTTGGTATAACTTTCCTTATTTCCATTAATTCATCATATTTTCTCGTTAATTCGAGCATGAGCTCATCAACGCTCATCTTTATATTTATTTCCTTTGGTTTCTCGTTAGGTATAAATTTAAAGCCACCATCCTTTATGAGAAAGAGGTGTAAGCATCTTTCCACCAGCTGGAGTTTCAGAAATTTCTTTAGTTCCTCCTTCTCTATTGCTCCAGACTTTACAAGCTTCTCTCCAAGTTTTCCTCCTGTATTTTCATTTAGTATTCTCTCAAGCTCTTCTTCATCTATCTTTTGATGTTTTACCAATAAACTTCCAATTAGAATAGGAGAGTTTTTAACTGAAGCATGTATTACCTCGCCATGATCAAAGTATATTCTTCCAAATTCCTCTCCCTGAGATTCAATAATTAGAACTCCAGATTTTTGGATATTCTTTATCAACGTAAGAATGTCATAAAATGAGAAATCCTTTAAATCTCCTCTCAATATATTCATATAAAGAATTTTATCATATAATTGGGTTGTGGAAAGAAAAGAATTTGAGAGGATAGTTTTAGAATTAATAGATAGACTTCCGGAGCGTTTTAAAAACGATATGAAGAACGTTAGCATAGTGCTTGAAGAAAGGCCCTCTATGTCTCTTTTAAAAGAGGTAGGAGTGAGGGGTGGTAGACTCCTTGGACTTTATCAGGGTATTCCTCTAACTAAAAGAGGTTTGGGTTATAATGGTGTACTTCCTGATAGAATTATACTTTTTATGAAAGAGATAGAAGAGGCAGCAAAGATGGAAAACATCCCTTTAGTTGAAAAGATAAAGAATGTTTTGTATCATGAAGTTGGTCATTACTTCGGGCTTAACGAGGAGGAACTTAGAAAACTTGGGGTTTTCTAAAATTAAGATATGAAAGATACCTTTTTGTTAAGTGAACTCTATTTAAGAGGAATTGAGATTTTGAAAATAAAGATCTTAATTGCCCTTTTGTTTCTATTTACAGGACTTTTAAATTTTTTTGATAAAATTCAGATTATCTCACCAAGGGCATACATCTTTGCTTCACTTTCTTATTTTCTGCTTCTTGCACTCTCCTATTTCATCTTTTTGAAATTGAAGAGAGAAAACTATTACACTTTCCTTATCATAAGTTTTATACTTGATGGTCTTTTTGTTACAACAATACTTTATGTTTCAGGAGGAATTGAGAGTATCACTTTTATTCTATACTTTCTCTATCTACTTCTATTTTCATTCTTTGGCTTGAGAAAATCCCTCTACTATATTTTATTTTCCTATATCCTACTTTATCTTGGGGAGATATTTTCAGAAACCTTTGGTGTAATTCCCCACTTCTACTCTTCTCATATTTATCCACCTGATTTTATCTACAATCCAAGGCTTGTTTCCTTAAGATGTTTACCTATAGCTGGATACATGATTCTCTACACCCTGCTACTTGATAAAAGTATCAGCTTCTTTACAAGAACGGAGAGAAAGATGGAGCTCCTTGTAGAATCAACAATTTTTTTAACAAGGGGGATTGGAGATAGGGATAAAATATTAAAGGAATTGATAAAAACAGCTGTTAGAATTACAGGTGCTGACAGTGCATCAATAATGGTAAAAGAGAATGGAGAGTGGAGATTTATTCTTTGGGAGAAAATAGAAGATGATGTTGTAAAAAAGGTTGAGGAAGAAATGAGGTCATCTTTACCAGCAAATATAAGAGAGATAGAGGAAACCAAAAAAACACTATACTATCCTGATACAAGAGAAGTACCTGCATGGATAAGAGAATCTAAATCACCAGTTAGGTCATACATAGGTGTTCCAATAATAATTGGAGATAATGTGGTAGCAATTATTAATATAGATTCATGGAAGCCAAACAAATTTACTCAATCAGACATAAGAATAGCTGAAACTCTTGCAAGATTTGCAGAGGTAGTAATGGAGAAGCATTCCTTGTTTGAAAGGCTTGATGCTTTAAAGAAAGAGGCAGAAGAGCTTGCTATTAAAGACTATCTTACAGGTCTGTATAACAGACGAGAGCTGGAAAGAATATTAAGTTATGAGATATCTAAAGCCATGAGATACAAATCTTCCTTTCAGCTTATGATGATAGATTTAGATGAATTTAAGAGTATAAATGATGCCTTTGGTCATCCTGAAGGCGATAGAGTGTTGAAAAAATTTGCAGAGATACTTAAAGAATCCGTGAGGAAGACAGATCTTGTCTTCAGGTATGGAGGTGACGAATTTATAGTGTTTATTCCAGGAGATGATAAAATGGCGATGGAGAAAATCTCAAAAAGGATTAGAGATAAATTTAACAAAGAATTCAAAACATACATAGAGGAGTTATCCTTTGATTTTTCCTTTGGACACCTTGTTTTCCCTGATGATGTGGGAGATGTTAATGAGGAGAGTGAGGGAGTGAAGTTAGCTCTTAAAAGAGTAGATGAGTTTCTATATTATAGAAAAAGGAGGGAAACATAATGTTTTTAATAATTTTGGTTGCGTTGATATTTTCTTTACCATTCATAATCACTTATAAAAGGGAAGGTAAATTCTCTCTTCCACTTTTTCTTTTTATGATAATTCCAGTGAGTTTTGTAATCTTTATCTATGTATTTTCCAGCTTATTTGTTGACTATCAGTGGTTTAAAAGTTTGGGCTTTGCCGTTACATTTAAGAGAAGACTTTTGTTTATAATTCTAACTTTTGCAATTTCTTTTCTTGTAACACTCCTCTTTACATATCTTGCAATGAGGTTCAAATTTATCAAAACACCTTTCGAGACTCCTGAGACAAAAAAACAGAGGAAGATATTTAAACTTTCTTTCTATGTTAGTATAGTTACTGTATCCTTCTTCTTCTCCCTGACAAATTCCCTTGATTATAATAAATTGCTTCTTTTCTTATACAGGACACCTGTGGGTATAAAAACTCCTGTTTTTAATAAAGATCTTTCCTTTTATCTTTTTACCCTTCCTTTTGTGCTAAATGTGCTTAATTTTCTAATATCTCTTTCAGTTTTTGTTATCTTCCTTTATCTCTTCTATAGCATTATTATGTCAAAAGCACGATTCATTCTTTCCATAAGATTAACAAAGGATGAAATGTATAGAAGGTTTGCCTATCTCTTTGGGGTTTTATTCCTTGTTATCAGTGTTAAGACCTATTTTTCCATTTTTAACATGATGATATCTAAAAGGGGTACTGTTTATGGGATTGGATTTACAGACTTGCATGTGAGAATTCCCATTTACTATGTTTTGATATCTCTTCTTCTGCTTCTCTCCATACTTTTATTTATCTATTCATCAAATCTTGGTAAATTCAGACCCCAGAGGAAACTCCTTCTGTCTATTGTTGTTTTGTTTGTATTGATTCTTGTTCTATATGGAGTGCTTCCTGGTATTTACCAGAGAGTAATAGTTGAACCAAACGAACTTGCAAAGGAATCAGAGTTCCTATCTTACAATATTGAATTTACAAGAAGAGCATATGGCCTTGACAAAATTAATAATGTCTTTATTTCATCGCTCTCTCCTCTTACCGAGGAGATAATAAAGAATAACGCTGAAGTGATAGACAGTGCGAGACTATGGGATTGGAGAGCTCTTATTGATACATACAAGGAGATCCAGGGTATAAGACCATACTACAGATTTATTGATGTTGATGTGGATAGATACAATATAAATGGTAATTTAAGGGAAGTTATGCTTTCTGCAAGGGAGCTTGATCAGAATTTGCTCCCAGAGGGCTCAAAGAGCTGGGTTAATCTACATTTGAAATACACTCATGGTTATGGAGTTTGTATGAATCCCGTCAACGAATTTACTGAGGAAGGGCTTCCAGTTTTATGGATAAAGGATATACCGCCAAGAGTTGAAGTTGAAGGGGTTAGTATAAAAAGGCCAGAGATTTACTATGGAGAGCTAACAGACAACTATGTTTTTGTTAAGACATCTACAGATGAGTTTGATTACCCAAGAGGCAATGAGAATGTTTATACAAGGTATGAAGGAGAAGGTGGAATCGAAGTGGGAGGATTATTAAAGCGAATCATGCTCGCCTCAAAATTTAATGATATGAATATCCTTCTTTCAAGGTATCTTAACAAGGATTCAAGAATAATGATGTATAGAAATGTTATTCAGAGAGTTGATAAGATTGCCCCATTCTTACTCTTTGGTTATGACCCTTATATATTTATAGATAAGGATGGAAATCTTATGTGGATGGGAGATGGCTTTACAATTTCATCCTTTTATCCATACTCTGAACATGTAAGGTTGGGCGATATAAGGTTTAATTACATAAGAAACTCTGTAAAATTTACTGTTAATGCATACAATGGGAAGGTGAAATTCTATGTTATAGATGATGAGGATCCAATTATTAGGACATATATGAAAATATATCCAGATCTGTTTGTGCCACAGGAAAGGATGAGTGAAGATCTCAAGGCACACATGAGGTTTCCAGACGATCTTGTTGAAGTGCAATCATTCATGTATAGGGATTATCATATGACAGATGTCCAGGTCTTCTACAACAGAGAGGATAGGTGGGAGAAGGCAAAGGAGAAATATAAAACTGGAATACAGGAAATGCAACCATATTTTGTTATCATGAAGATAGAGGGGAAGGAGGAGTTTGTAAACATTCTGCCGATGACACCTCTTGGAAAGAGTAATCTGATTGCTCTATTTGTTGGAAGATGTGATGAGCCTAATTATGGTGAGACTGTAATTTATAGATTTTCCAAGGAGACGGTTATATATGGGCCACTTCAGATAGAGGCAAGGATAGATCAAAATACTGATATATCAAAAACACTAACTTTGTGGAATCAACAAGGATCACAGGTTATAAGAGGAAACACTATACTTCTTCTCATTGATGATGCTCTTTTATATGTGGAACCTCTCTATCTTCAGGCAACAGAAGGAAAAATTCCACAATTAAAGAAGGTAATAACAGCAAGTACTGAAAAGGTGTCATGGGGTGATTCCCTTTATGAAGCTTTAGATTCCCTTGTCTCCTTTAAACCCAGGGGAGAGAAGGAGAAAAATATTCAGGAACTCATAAATTCACTGATTGAGTATATGAATGATTATAAGGAACTCACAAGAGAAGGGAAGTTTGCCGAGGCTGGAAAGATGCTGGAAAAGATACAGGAGATAATAAATATCTTATCTAAAATGAAGCCCTAAAAACTTCTTTAGCTCGGGCATTATCTTCCTTGTCTCCTCTCTACCTCTCTCTATTATGGAGAGAGGCTCTGAAAAATCAAGTGTATCAATATTTAGAGGAATTCTTATTATAAAATCTGCATGTTTTATCTTTTCCTCAAGGAGATAGTATGAAATGGAATCTAATATTCTTTCCAGTATCAAAAAAGTATTTGAAAGTTTCTCTGCCTCAACCCTTTTAGGTGGAATATGAATATCCACAAGAACAGTTTTCTCTGCTCCAAGTTTTTTTGCTATATCTACTGGGGCATTATTTAACGCTCCACCATCTACAAGAACCATATCGTCTATTTTTACTGGTTCAAATATGATGGGGAGAGACATAGATGCTCTCATCGCTTTATAGAGACATCCTTTATCAAAAACAACCTCTTTTCCAGAGACCAAATCAACTGCATTGCATGCAAATTTTATTTTGAGGTCTTCAATTTTTATATCTCCCACAAGGTCTTTAAGGAATTCTTCCACCGTATCTTTCTCTGATAGACTTCTCTTTCTTGAAAGAAGACTAAGGTATATTTCATATATAAGATAGTCAGACACTTTTTTTAATCTATTGGATATTATTGGTATTTTTGGTGCATTTATAAAATTTCTTAAATCAAGGCTGAAAGCCAACTTCTCCATCTTTTTAGGGGATAGACCGGAAGCATACAATCCTCCAACAATAGCTCCCATGGATGTACCAGTTATTATATCTGGAATTAACCCATTCTCTTCAAGTACATCAAGTACCCCTATGTGTGATAGTCCCCTTGCACCACCACCCATCAGTGTAAGGGCAAATTTCTCTCTCTTTCTTTTAAAGAGATTAAACTTCATACTAAAAGTATATCTCTTTTTTTACATTATTAAAAATTTTTTGAGCGGTTTATTTTCATGTAAAATAAACTTGGAGGTAAAGATGAAAAGGATAATAGAATCTGTCCCTAACATAAGCGAAGGAAGAAGAAAAGAGGTAGTTGAGGAGATTGTAAATGTTTTAAAAGGTAGAGATGGTGTTAAGGTATTGAATTATTCCATGGACCCAGATCATAACAGAAGTGTAGTAACAATTGCTGGTGAACCTGAAAAGGTTTTAGACGCTCTCTTTGATTTCACCAAGAAATCTGTGGAATTGATTGATTTGAGGGCTCATAAGGGAGAGCATCCAAGGATCGGCGCTGTGGATGTTATACCCCTTGTTCCAATAAAGGGAATAACAAAAAAAGAATTGAACGAGTATGCTAAAAAATTGGGAGAAAGAATCTGGAATGAGCTTAAAGTACCCATATATTTCTATGCCTATTCTGCTACAAAACCGGAGAGGGAGAAACTCCCAAATATAAGGAAAGGAGAGTTTGAGGGACTTTCTGAGAAGATGAAGGACAAGGAGTGGTATCCAGATATAGGAGATAATGTTCCCCATAAAACTGCAGGAGCTACTGTAATAGGGGTTAGGGATTTTCTTATTGCATTTAACATTAATCTCAACACTCCTGATGTAGAAATAGCAAAAAAGATTGCAAAGTCAATAAGGGAATCTTCCGGTGGCTTAAGATACATTCAGGCTAAAGGTTTCTATATTGAGGAAAAGAATTGTGCGCAGGTTTCCATGAACATACTTAATTTTAAAAAAGCGCCAATCTATAGAGTTTATGAAATTGTAAAGATGGAAGCAGAAAGATATGGAACGAGCATAAAGGAGAGTGAACTCATAGGTTTAGCGCCACTTAAAGCTATTCTTGATACATTTTCATTTTATATAAAGATTCCGTTGCTACCCGAAGAACAAATAATTGAGTATAAAATTTTCTCAGATGAGGAAGATACTCCACGTTGATATGGATGCTTTCTTTGCATCCGTTGAAGTAGTTAGGAATCCATCTTTGAAGGGAAAACCCATTGTTGTAACGAATTCTATGAGTGAGAGGGGAGTTGTGTCCACTGCATCCTATGAGGCAAGAAAATATGGGATTCACTCAGCAATGCCCCTTAAAAAGGCTAAAAGATTATGTAAGAACCTTATTGTTATAAGAGGCAACTTTTCCCTCTACAATGAAATATCCCACAAAATTATGGAGATTTTATCGGGTTTTACAGACAAAATAGAAGTAAGAAGCATAGATGAAGCATACCTCGATGTAACTGAAACTGAGGAGATTTTTGGAGGTGCTGTGTCAATTGGAAGGAAGATTAAGAGCGCTATAAAGGAGAAGTTCAGCATTACCTGTTCAGTTGGTATAAGTTATAACAAACTTCTTGCAAAGTTAGCCACAGAGCTTTCGAAACCAGATGGACTACTTGAAATAAAAAAAGATGACCTTGAAAAATACTATTATCCCCTCCCCATAGAGAAAATACCCGGGATAGGACCGAAAAGTGTAAGAATCCTAAAAAATTTTGGCGTAGAGAAAGTTTCTGATCTAAGGAAGTTTACATATGAGGATTTGGTGAGGAATTTTAAGCCAGCTTTCTCTAAATTCCTATTAATGATAAAGGAAGCTAAAGGAGATGAGGAAATAAATTTCAGAGAGTCTCCTCCAAAATCCATAAGTTCAAGAGTTACCCTTGAAGAAGATACAACAGATATAAAATTTATGGAAAGTATTCTATCTTTGTTATCAGAGGAAGTGGGAAATAGATTGAGAAAAGAGAACTTTTCAACGAAAACCATAAAAATTACCATTAGATATAATGATTTTAAAACCATTACCCACCAAAGAAAATTACCTATTCCTATAAATTCAGATAGCGACATCTTAAAAGAATCAATCTCTCTTTTAAGAGAAAGAATAGAAAAGAAACCTGTAAGACTCCTTGGTGTAACAGCTTCATCTCTTATGAATGAAAGTTTTGATACCTCTTTGTTTTCTAAAGATGAGACAGATGATAAATTTTTAAGGACTATAGATAAGATAAAGGAGAAGTTTGGGGAGAGAAAGATTCTTCTTTTAAAATCAATTTTTAAAAAACAAGAATAATGGAGTAAATAGTATTTTCTTTAAAATTAATTTTATGAATAGAATTAATATCGAGACCGGTTCCAGATATAGAGGGTCTTACTTTTTCTGTTTTCGGACACTTCCCACTTTTTTCAAATTCACACACCTCACAGAGTTCACAACTTCCCGGAAACAGAGAGAAGGCAAAATGGAATTGAGGGAGTAGAATTTTCTCTGATATGAGAAGGAACTCTTCAATCTCTCTCTTCTTTAATACAAATTCCCTCTCATTGTTTGCTTCTAAATTAAAAGATATCAGCAATCCGAGTCTGTAGCTTTTAAATAGTTTTTTAAATTCAGTGTAAGAAGGGATAAATGGTGGGCATGAGAGTCTTTTGTTGTACATTGGACAACCAAATTGACATTTAAATACATTTTTAATTGAAAACTTAACCTTCTTTGGATTGAATACGCGGATGCTATCTATAGATACCCTTTTTCCTTCTATAAATATCCTATCCAAAAAGTGATGGAGGTTTTTCTTCATCTTTATTTATCTCAACTAAAACTTTCCCATACTCCCCATCAAATCCTGGTTTTATCTTTACCCTTCCCTCTCTCATGTTTTTTATTGCAGAAAATATTTTTTTGTTCATTCTCTTTTCCAGTTCAGAGAGAGGTGTGAAAAGAAGTACATTAAACTCTGTTTCAAATATCTGAATAAGTTTCATGTATTCATCCTGAACCCCTTTTGTGGCTACTCCTTTTTCCATAGTCTGGGCAATGATTTCTTGAAGAGGAACAAGACGCTTGAAAGGAATAAATCTTTCTGATGAGAATCCCTCTTCCCTATCAGACAAATCATAAACCCTGTGCAAAACTCCAAGGGTCATTGGTCTTCCACAAACAGGACATATATTTCTGATTTTTTTTGATTCCTTTGGACTCATTGATACCCCACATTTCCTATGACCGTCATAGTGGTATTTTCCCTCTTCAGGGAAGAATTCTATAGTGAATAAAAACTTATTTTTATCTTTTCTTTTTATCGCTTCTACCATTTCATAAAAATTAAATTCTATATCAAATACATTTGCTTCTCTTCCAAGATGCGAAGGAGAATGTGCATCTGAATTGGATACAAGTGAGAATTTATCAAGATTTGATACCATCCAGTTCATAGGAGGATCTGATGAAAGACCTGTTTCTAAAGCATGAATATACCCTGTTTCTTTACCGAAAGCTTCTTCAATGGAATCGAATCCAGTCATGGAACCAAAAATTCCAAACCACGGAGTCCATGCGTGGGCGGGAAAAATAAAGGTGTCACTTGAGGCATCTTTTACAAGCCTTACAAGCTCTCTACATGAAAGTGGAAGTGTTGGCCTTCCATCTATTGATAGATCACCAAATTTTCTAAGTTCATTGTTTATCTTCTCTACTTCGTTGAAGGAAGGAGAGATGAGACATATATGAACTTTTCTTGTCTTTCCACCTTGAGCAAAAACTAAAGAGATTTCACTGGAAAGCACAAAGTGAACACCATTATAGATGTATAAACCCTCTCCATCCTCCTTCAGGTGGTTTTTAAGTTCTTTAAGCCATTCAGGATGAGTAAAATCTCCTGTTCCTACTATATCAATACCTTTTATCTTTGCCCATCTCGATATGTTTTCCACATCCATATTTTTACTTGTTGCCCTTGAGTATTTTGAGTGAATATGAAAATCAGCCACTACTCTCATCTATTGCCTCCCTCAGTTTTTTATAAGTATCCAGCAAAAATTCCGGTATTACCTTTGTTTCAGAAAATACTGGCATAAAGTTTGTATCTCCACCCCACCTTGGTACTATATGAAAGTGTAAATGCTCCTCACCGGCACCAGCAACTCTTCCAATATTGAGACCTATATTGAATCCTTCAGGAGAGAAGACTTTGTTAAGAAGTTTTACCATTTCTGAGAGCGTATTCATAAGTTCCAGGTTTTCCTCTTTTGTTAATTCATAGGGAAATTTAACATGTCTTTTAGGACACACCATAATATGCCCGGGATTGTAAGGAAATCTATTCATAATAACTATAACTTTGTTTCCCTTTTTTACAACAAGGTTCTCCTCATCATTATTACTCTTTACAGCATCACATATAAAACATTCCTTCTTTTCTTTTCTCTTTGCCGCAAGAATATATTTAATTCTCCAGGGGGCCCATATAATTTTCATGGATAAATTATAACATTTATTTTGTATGATATCATCATATAAAAGTTTAAAATCTATACGATGGCATCATATAGAAATTCAATATTTTATATGATATCATCGTATAAAAGGAGGTTAACATGCGAATAATTGAGGAGTTGTATAAACAGAATCCATGGTGGGAAGGTTCCTTTCCCTATAAGTTTATAAAGAGAGATAAGTATTTAGACATTTTGAAAAAAAATCTAAACAACAGAGATATTATTTTCCTGATTGGTTTAAGGAGAGTTGGAAAGACAACTATATTTAAGATGATGATAAATTATCTACTAACGCGTGTTAACCCTAAACATATTCTATATGTTTCCCTTGACTCCTATAACTTAGAAGATTACACCATACATGAAATTCTTGAAGAGTATAGGAAGGAACATAGGTTAAAGAGAGAAGAGAAAATTTTCCTCTTTTTTGACGAAGTTGCTCATAAAGAGCACTTTGCTCAAGAGTTGAAGAATCTTTATGATTTTGAGAATGTTAAAATTTATGCCTCCTCATCCTCATCTTCCATAATCAAGAGTAGAAAATCCTATCTTATTGGAAGAGAGAGGATTATAGAAGTTTTGCCTCTTGACTTCAATGAGTACCTCGTTTTCAAAAATGTAAAAATCAAAAAATCTGATTCCCATCTTTTTAAGAAATACTTTGAAGACTATATGATGGATGGTGGAATGCCAGAGTATGTACTTACAGGAGATGTCTCCTATTTAAATTCGCTCATTGAAGATATAATAATGAAAGATGTTGCTCTTTTACACAATGTTAAGGATCTTAATATTATAAAGGATTACTTTAAAATCCTGATGGAGAGAGTTGGGAAGAGATTGAGTATAAATAAGATAACAAAAATTGTTGGAATAAGTCCTGATACTTCAAGGAGATATCTCTCATATTTTATGGATACATTTTTAATCTATGCAGTAGATAAGTGTGGCAAACTCAATGAACGAATTAAGTCTCCAAAGAAGATATATATTGTTGATGTGGGAATAAGAAATTTTATAACTGGGTTTAAAGATAAAGGTTCTGTGTTCGAAAACCTTGTTTTCTTAAAGATAAAGGATAAAAATCCATGTTATATATATGAGGATGGAGTAGAGATAGATTTCAAGGTTGACAAAACCCTAATAGAGGTAAAATATGGAAGAGAAATTCAGGAAAGACAGGCCAAGCTCTTTAACAAATTTCCAGAATCAGAGTATAGAAAATTAGTAATTAAAGATGTGGTTGATTTCCTCTCTTTATCTATTTGACAAAAGTATGTTTTAGGTTTAAAATATAAAAGAAAAAAGGGAGGTGATAGCAGTTAAAAAACACCTTTCAAAACAAAAATTAAAAATCCTTACAAAAAGGAGGGTAAAGTATGTTTAGAAAAGTCTTGGCAGTGACTTTGGCACTGCTTTTGGTATTTGGCTTGGGACTCTGGGGAAGAGCTTATGCTCAGGGTAAGTTCCCGGATGTTTCAGAAAACCACTGGGCCTATAAGTATATCACCAGAATGGTTGAGGAAGGAATCATTAAAGGATTTCCAGATGGTACATTTAAACCTGAAGCAACTGTTACTCGTGAACAGTTCGCTACAATGATAGTTCTCGCAAAGAAGCTAACACTTGTATCTCCTGCAACACCAACATTTAAGGACGTTTCAAGAACAAGATGGTCTTACAAATTTGTTGAAACAGCAGTAAAGGCAGGATATGTAAAGGGATACCCGGATGGGACATTTAAACCAGCTAATCCAATAAAGAGAGAGGAACTTGCTGCTCTCATGATCGCAGTTCTTGGAAAGACTGACGAAGCAAAGAAGTTCACAAAACCAGTTGTATTTGGAAACGGAGTAAATGAGGTTGATGCATGGGCTGCTGGTGTTGTAACACTTGCATATAGACCCGACATTCAGGTTCTTAATTTCAGACCTGGAAGAAAAATTGCTCCAAGAGATCCTGCAACAAGGGCAGAGTGTGCATACTCAATTTATAAGGGAGTTATTTCTCCTCCAAAGAGAGGAGGAAAAGTTGTTGTAGCTCTTGAGCAGGAACCTGACACACTCTTCAGCCTTTCAACCTCTATGCTTGCCGCTTCAGAAATACTCAGCATGGTTGAAGCAGGAGCTGTAAGGAGAGATCCTGATGGAACCCTCTATCCAGGTGAAGCAGTTCTTAATATTCCAAACTTCAAAGATGGTACTCTCAAGGTTTACGAAGAGAATGGCGAGAAGAAGATGAAGACCACATTCTACTTAAGACCTGGTCTTAAGTATAATGATGGTAAGCCAGTTAATTATAAAGAGGATGTTCCTTATGCAATATTTGATCTTATCTTATCTGGAAAGATTCCAAACCTTCAGACAACAGATCCATATGATAAAATCGCAAAGCTTGAGTGGAAGGATAACTACACTCTTGTTGTTTACTGGAAAACAACAACAATATACTACTATGCAGGTGTTGCCTATTATCCAAAACATGCATATGGAAACATTGATCCAGCACAGATTACAGCAACAAAGTATGCAAAGTATCCAGTAGCTGATGGTCCATACATGGTAAAGAGCTGGGTTGAAGGATCACATATTACTCTTGTTCCAAATCCATACTACATTGGTTGGCTTGGTGGTAAGCCACTCATTGATGAGTTCATCTTCAAATTCTTCCCAGATTCAAATACCCTTATGATGAACATGATTTCTGGTGCCGCTGATGTTTCTCTCTTTGGTCTTGGACCAAAGGAGATTAAGTCAATTCAGAGAGCTGGTGGAAAGAATCTTAATGTAAGATACATTGTTTCTACAGCATGGGAGCACTGGGAGTTTAACGTTGAGGATCCAATCCTTTCTGATGTGAAGGTAAGAAAGGCATTATCCTTTGCAATCAATAAGAAGGAGATTATTGATAAGGTTTACTTTGGAACAAGACCAGTTGCAGATAACTTCATCATTCCAGGATCATTCAATGAGAAACCAGGAATTAAGATTGGTGGATATGATCCTGAGAAGGCAAAGAAACTACTTGATGAAGCAGGCTGGAAGGTAGGAGCAGATGGATTCAGATACAAAGATGGAAAGAAACTAACAGTAGAAATCTCCACAACCACAAGACAGGATAGAAAAGAATCAGTAACTCTTGAAGTTGAAATGCTCAAGAAGATTGGTGTTGATGCAGTTCCTAAGTTCTTCCAGGCCTCTTACTACTTCGGCACATACATTCCTCAGGGTAAGCACCAGATCTGTGAGTTTGCATGGGTTGGAGCTCCAGGAGAAGATTGGCTTGGATTCTTTGCTCCTTCCATGATTCCAACTGAAGAGAACAACTGGAATGGTGCAAACTTCAGCAGATACAACAATCCAAGAATGGAAGAACTCTATGAGATTTCACTTACAGAGCTTGACGAAGTTAAGAGAAGAGATGCTTACTATGAGGCACAGGATCTTGTTCAGAGAGATTATCCAATACTTCCACTTTCCTGGTATACAGATCCATATGTATGGAAGAAAGGTCTTGAGGGAGCATTCTTTGGTTACGTAATTTCCTCAAGCATCTGCCCAACATACAACGCACACTACTGGTATTGGGAAGGTTAATAGATCTTAGGGGTTAGAAGGAATAAAAAGCCCCTCAGGTTTTCTGAGGGGCTTTTTTAACAAGGAGGTGAGTTCTTTGAGGAATTATCTTATCAGAAGGATTTTACAAATGATACCCCTGTTTATAGGGGTTGCTTTAATTACATTTATAATTTTAAGTCTTGTTGGAGATCCTTTCAGGCAACTTATGAGGAATCCTCACATAAGACCAGAAGATGTTGCAAGATTAAGACATCAGTGGGGATTTGATCAACCTGTGTATATAAGATTCTTTAAATGGTTCTGGTCAATGCTCAAAGGAGACTGGGGATACTCAATATTCGCTGGTGGAAAACCTGTTATGGATCTTGTGAAAATTGCCATAGGATGGACCTTAAAATTTACCATAGCCTCTTTTATCCTGGCATTTATAGTAGCTGTTCCTATAGGTATATACTCTGCTTTGCATCAATACACCTTCTTTGATTATGTTTTTACAGGATTCGCTTTCTTTGGAATGTCAATGCCAACTTTCTGGTTTGCCTTTGTGCTTCTTATGATATTTGGTGTAAAGTTACACTGGTTACCCATTGGAGGTGTTATGACTCCTGGCATGGAATATGCCCCATTTTTTGCCCGACTACTCGATCAACTGAAGTATTTTATTCTTCCTGTAGTAGTCTTATCCCTTTATAGTATGGGTTCGTGGATGAGATATGCCAGGAGTTCAATGCTTGAAGTTATAAGGCAGGATTATGTTAGGACAGCAAGGGCAAAGGGGCTCCCTGAAAGAGTTGTTATATACAGACACGCTTTGAGAAATGCCCTCATCCCCATAGTTACACTTCTTGGTCTGGCACTTCCATCCCTTATCTCAGGTGCTATGATTACCGAAACTGTTTTTTCTATACCAGGAATGGGAAGACTTACTCTTCAGGCTATGCTAAACAATGATTATCCACTTGCTATGGTGTGTCTACTGCTCCAGTCCTACCTGTTGATATTTGGTAACCTTGTTGCAGATATAATATACGCAGTGGTTGACCCGAGAATTAAATATACCTAATAGGAGGAAGAAATGAGTCCAAAGATGAGTAAAGCTGAAGAAACTGCAGAAATGGAAGTTTTATCAGCAAGAGGGGCTTCCTATTGGCAGATAGTCTTTAGAAGACTCAAAAAACATAAACTTGCTATATTTTCAGCGATTCTCCTTGCCATAATAATAATTCTATGCGTGGGTGCACCCCTCTTTACAAAATACAAACTTGATTATTATGAGGCAGATGATCCAACGAATCCATATCTCGGTGTCTATAAACCGCCGTCTAAATATCACTGGTTTGGTACAGATGAGCTTGGGAGAGATGAATTTACAAGAATATTATATGGTGGAAGAGTCTCTCTCTTGGTGGGCTTTGCCTCAGTCGTTTCTTCCATACTTATAGGTATACTTGTAGGTGCTTGGGCTGGATACTATGGAGGTTTAATAGATACCCTACTTATGCGATTTACAGATATTATGTTCTCTATCCCGGTTTTACCTCTCCTTGTAGTTTTAGCAGCAGTTATCCCAGGCGGTGGTGTGTGGAAAATTGTGCTTGTGATTACCATATTTGGCTGGATGACAGTGGCAAGGCTTGTTAGAGGTATGTATCTCTCTCTTAAGGAGAATGAATATACCGAGGCAGCAAGAGCTATAGGTGCCTCCAATGTGAGAATTATGTTCAGACATTTACTTCCTAATGCTATGGCTCCTGTTATAGTTTCTGCAACTTTAGGTGTAGGTGGAAACATAATCTTTGAATCAGCACTTAGCTTCCTTGGTTTCGGCATCATGCCTCCAACACCTTCATGGGGAAATATGCTTCAAAATGCGCAGAATTCCATGTTCCTTGCACCTTGGCTTGTATGGTTCCCTGGACTTGCGATATTTATAACAGTTCTCTCTTTCAACTTCCTTGGTGATGGATTGAGGGATGCCCTTGATCCAAGACTTAAGATATAAGGAGTAAATCATGGAAAAAGATGTACTTTTAGAAACAAAAGATTTAACAACTTATTTCTATACAGATGATGGGGTTGTAAAAGCAGTTGAGGGAGTTGATTTAAAGATTAGAGTTGGTGAAACCCTTGGTCTTGTAGGCGAATCAGGTTGTGGAAAATCAGTTACCTCTCTATCTATAATGAGGCTTGTGCCCTGGCCTCCCGGAAAGATAGTTAAAGGTGAAGTATGGTTTAAAGGAGAGGATCTCTTAAAGAAAACAGAAGAAGAGATGAGAAGAGTTAGAGGAAGCCAGATTTCCATGATCTTTCAGGAACCAATGACTTCACTTAATCCGGTGTTTACTGTTGGTTTTCAGATAATGGAAGCAATTCTTGTACACCAGGACATTACTGAAGAGGAAGCAAAAAAGAAAGCTATTGAGATGCTTGATCTTGTGGGGATTCCTGATCCTGAAAAGAGATTCTACAATTATCCTCATCAGATGTCAGGAGGAATGAGACAGAGAGTTATGATTGCTATGGCTCTTTCATGCAATCCTGATCTACTAATTTCAGATGAGGCAACTACTGCTCTTGATGTTACAATTCAGGCTCAGATTCTTGAGCTCATGAAAGATTTGAAAAAGAAGATAGGAATGGCGATTCTTATGATAACCCATAACCTTGCAGTAATTGCTGAAATGGCTGATAGTATTGCGGTTATGTACACTGGAAGAATTGTTGAATATTCTGATGTAAAGACAATATTTAAGAATCCACAACATCCATACACTTATGGACTACTTCACTCAATACCTCTTGTTACAAAACCAAGAAAGGAAGGAGAAAGACTTGCTACCATCGAAGGCGTAGTTCCAAACCCATATCACATGCCAAAGGGATGTAAGTTCCATCCAAGATGTCCTTATGCGACAAAGAAGTGTAGAGAAGAGGAACCTCCATTAGAAGAGATTTCTCCAGGACATTGGGTCAGATGCTGGAACTACCTGAAGCCAGGAGAGGGGGTGTAGAATGGCAGAACCTTTAGTTAAAGTTAAAGATTTAAAGAAGCACTTTCCAATACGTGGAGGAGTTTTTGGTGGAATAGTAGCATGGGTTAAAGCTGTAGATGATATATCTTTTGACATATATAAGGGCGAGACCCTCGGTCTTGTGGGTGAATCAGGATCTGGAAAGACAACAGCGGGAAAAACCATACTCCAGTTGTATAAGCCAACAGCTGGCGAGGTTTACTTTGAGGGTAGACTCATAAACAATATAAAGGGAGAGGATTTAAGAAAATTAAGGAGAAATATGCAGATAATTTTCCAGGATCCCTATGGTTCATTAAATCCAAGAATGCCTATCTCAGAAATTATAGGAGAGCCTCTTCTTGTTCATGGTTTAGTAAAAAGCAAAAAAGAAATGCTTAATAGAGTTGTTGAGGTTATGGAGCTTGTTGGATTAAGACCAGAGTATCTAAACAGGTATCCTCATGAGTTTTCTGGAGGTCAGAGACAGAGAATCGGTATTGCAAGAGCCATAGTACTTAATCCAAAATTTGTTGTTTGCGATGAGCCTGTATCTGCTCTTGATGTATCTATTCAATCTCAGGTAATAAACCTGCTAAATGATCTTCAGGAAAAACTAAAACTAACTTATTTATTTATTGCTCACGATTTAGCAGTTATAAGGCATATGTGCGATAGAGTAGTTGTTATGTATCTCGGAAATGTAATGGAGATAGCTGAGAATCAGGAGTTGTTTGAAAATCCACTTCATCCTTATACTCAAGCACTTCTTTCTGCAGTTCCTGTCCCAGATCCAGAAGTTAAAAAGGAGAGGATAATTCTCAAGGGAGACATACCGTCTCCAATAAATCCTCCATCAGGGTGTGTATTTCATACCCGTTGTCCTATTGCAATGCCTATCTGCAAGGAGGTAAAGCCTGAACTTAGAGAGGTAAAACCAGGGCATTTTGTTGCATGCCATGCTGTGAAATAATATAGAGGAGGGACTTTAGCCCTCCTCTATCACTTTTGGGAGGACGTATGGAGGAAAATATCACATTAATTGAAATTAAAGGAAAGAAGTTTAAAGAGAAATTTGGGGGCTACGATAAAAAGGATGTGGATAATTTCATAAATAAAGTAATAGAGGAATTTGAGAGACTTTCAAAAGAGAACAGTAAGCTAAAAGAAGAGGTTTCTAAATTGAAGAGTGAAGTTTCCAGAGTAAAGAATCTTGAAGAGGACATAAAGAAAACCCTTATGCTTGCTAACAAAGCAGCAGAAGAGGTAAAATTCAATGCAAAGAGAGAGGCAGATTTAATTTTGAAAGAGGCAAAGATTGAAGCAGAGAAAATAGTAAAAGATACAAAAGAAAAAGTTGAGAAACTTGAGGAGTACTTCCTTACCTTTAGAAACCAGTTTAAGCTCTACCTTCAGACTTTCATGAATCTTGTAAATGAGCTGGACAAGATAAAATCTGAGAGTGAAATTAAAGGTTAAGATTACCCCGAACGCAAAAAAGAACGAGATAAAGGGTTTTAAAGAGGAAATTTTATATGTGAAAATTTCTGCACCGCCTATAGGTGGAAAGGCAAATAGAGAGCTTTTAAAATTTTTTGAAAAAATATTCAAAGTTAAAAATATAAAAATTGTTTCAGGTGAGAAATCAAGATTAAAGATTATTGATATCCCTCTATCTATGGAGGATATCTCTAAAGCTCTTAAGAACTAAGCATTATTTCTCTTCTTTTGAGCATACCCTGATCATATTACGGATTTATTTACCGGTTTCCTTTTTATATTTTCGATGTTTGTTGTTGTAATCTTAGATGTAGGTTTCAAACATCACAATTTTAATTTGAAATTTAGCATCCATTTTGATAAAATTTATAAAAATTGCTCAGGAGGTGAAATGAATCGTGGCTAATGAAAAAGATAGAGTATTGAATATAGCAATAAATGAAATAGAAAAGAGATTTGGAAAGGGTTCCCTCATGAAATTAGGAGATAAGAGGGCCCTGCTTGATACAGAGGTGATCCCTACGGGGATACTAACTTTAGATATTGCCCTTGGAGTTGGAGGTTATCCAAAGGGAAAGATAATAGAGATCTTTGGTCAGGAAGGAAGTGGCAAATCCACTGTTGCCCTTGAGGCAGTTGCAGAAGCACAAAGAAGAGGAGGAAACACAGTTTATATAGATGCAGAGCATGCCCTTGACCCTGCTTATGCTGAAGCTATCGGCGTTGATCTCTCAAAACTATATATATCTCAACCAGATTCTGCCGAACAGGCTCTTGAAATTGCGGAGACTCTTGCAAGAAGTGGTGCGGTGGATTTATTTGTAATAGATTCAGTAGCTGCTCTTGTCCCAAAGGCTGAGCTTGAAGGTAGGATTGGGGATCAATTTATGGCTCTTCAGGCAAGACTCATGTCTCAGGTTTTAAGAAGGTTGAATACTGCCATATCCAAGTCAAAAACAGTAGCTCTATTTGTAAACCAGGTTAGAGAAAAAGTAGGAGTTGTCTTTGGAAATCCTGAAGTTACTCCTGGAGGAAGAGCTTTAAAATTTTTCTCCACTGTGAGAATTGAAATAAGAAGAGCGGATTCTATAAAAGAAGGTGACCAGGTTATAGGAAATACAGTTAAAGCGAAAATTGTGAAGAATAAAGTTGCACCACCATATAAAACTGCCTTTTTTGACATAATATATGGCAAGGGAGTCTCAAAAGTTGGCTGTATATTTGATGCTGCAGTAGATTTAAAAATTATAGATAAATCTGGTTCTTGGTACTCCTACAAGGGAAAAAAGATTGGGCAGGGGAAGAAAAAAGTGGTTGAATTCCTTGAAGGAGATAGAGAACTATTAAAGGAGATAGAGGAAACGATAAGAAGTACGGCTTTCCCGAAGCCCCAGGAAGCGGAAGAAAAGAAAGAGTAAACTGGTGAATGAGGAAGTTCTCTCCTATTCCCTGAGGCTACTGGGAAGAAAAGATTATTTTTCTTTTGAGTTAAAAATGAAATTAAAGAGAAAAGGATTTGAGGATAGAGATATAGAAGAGGTAATTGAATATCTTGTAAAAGAGAAAATAATAGACGATGAGTCTCTTATAAGGAGAGAGATAGAATATATGCAGAACAAAGAGTGGGGGGAAAAGAAGATAGTTTATAAATTGAGAAATAAATTTCTCCCAATGGATTTTATTAAGAAAGGAATAAAGAATTATTTTGATAAAGAGAAAGATATTGAAAATGCTTTAAAGTTGATGGAGAGAAAAAGCGATTCAAAAAATATATACTCTTTATTGGTTTCAAGAGGATTTACCTATCCCACAATAGTTGAAGCTAAAAGGAAAAAGGAGGAAAGAAGATGAGGATATCATTATTTTTATATGAGTTACTGATAATTGCTACATTTTTTCTTGGAGGAATAGTAGGATTTTATATAAGGAGATATATAGCCGAGAGTAAAATTCAATCTGCTGAAAAAGAGGCAAAGAAGATAAAGGAAGAGGCTATAAGGCAGGCAGAGGTCAGAGCCAAAGAAATGCTTTCCAAAGCAAGAGAAGATGCTGTTAGGATTAGAAGCGACGCTGAAAGAGAGCTTAAGAGAAGAAGACAGGAGATACAGAAAATAGAAACAAGGCTCTTTCAGAGAGAAGAGATGCTGGAAAGAAAACTTGAAGCAGTGGAGAGAAGAGAGAGGAGTGTCTCTCAGAAAGAAGAGGAACTCAAAAAGATTAAAGAGGCTTTAAGAGATCAATACGAGAGACACAAGAGAGAACTTCTAAGAGTTGCCCAGCTTACAGAAGAGGAAGCAAAAAAGGAACTCTTTAGAAAATTAGAAGAGGAGCTAAAGATAGATATCAGTAAGAAGATAAGACTGTATGAAGAAGAGCTTAAGGAGAGACAAAAAGAAAAAGCTCAGGAAATACTTGCCACTGCAATTCAGAGGACCGCTGTAGATTTCGTCGGTGAATCTACCATAACTGTTGTTCCTCTTCCAAATGATGATATTAAAGGCAGAATAATTGGAAGAGAGGGTAGAAATATAAGAACTTTTGAGTCCCTTACTGAGACTGAGCTTATAATTGATGATACTCCAGAAGCAGTGGTTATATCTTCATATGATCCCATACGGAGAGAGGTTGCAAAACTTACTCTTGAAAAGCTCATCCTCGATGGAAGAATACACCCGTCAAGAATTGAGGAGCTTTACGAAAAAGCAAAGAATGAGATGGAAGAGATAATCCTTGAAGAAGGAAATAAAGCAATTCTTGAAGCAGGCATAGGAGATCTTCCAAGAGAATTAAAGAAGCTCCTTGGAAAACTCAAATTTAGAACCAGTTATGGACAGAACGTTCTTAAACATTCTCTTGAAGTTGCCTTTCTTGCAGGAACAATGGCAGCAGAACTAGGAATGGATGTAAAAGTTGCAAAGAGAGCTGGTCTTCTACATGATATTGGTAAAGCCCTAGACAAAGAAATGGAGGGTCCCCATGCAATAATTGGAGGAGAGATTTTAAGGAAATTCGGAGAGATAGAAAAAGTTATTCATGCTGTCCAGGCACACCACAATGAGATTCAGCCAGAGACACCTCTTGATTTTATAATACAGGCTGCTGATGCAATTTCTGCTTCAAGACCAGGTGTGAGAAATGAGACGATTGAGCAGTATATAAAGAGAATTCAGGAACTTGAAAAGATTGCCTCTTCCTTTCCTGGCGTTGAGAAAGCTTATGCACTTCAGGCAGGAAGAGAAGTCAGGGTATTTGTTAAACCAGATACTATAGACGACATGCTTCTTCCTAAACTTGCTTACGACATTGCAAAAAAGATAGAGAATGAGGTTATGTATCCAGGACAGATAAAAGTTTTAGTAGTAAGAGAGAATAAGGCTGTAGGTTATGCAAAGTGAAAATAATATTTATAGGGGATATTGTTGGAAAAGGAGGGAGGAGGGTTATAAAGACCCTGCTCCCGGAGATAATTGATAAGAAAAGAATTGATTTTGTAATTGCCAATGTAGAGAATCTTGCAGGTGGTTTCGGTATTACAATAAAGACCTTTGAGGAGATTGTAAGGAGTGGTATAGATGTAGGTACAGGTGGGAACCATATATGGGATAACAAGGAGTACAGGGAGGTCTTTGAGAATTTTAAAGGAAAAGTTTTAAGACCAGCAAATTATCCTCCAGATACTCCTGGTGATGGATATACTTTAGTAAGAGTTAATGGGATTGATATTGGTATAATAAATCTCCAGGGTAGAGTATTCATGGATCCAATAGACTGCCCCTTTAGAAAAGCTGACGAAGTTCTTGATAAAATGAAAAATGTTAAAATAAAAATTGTTGATTTTCATGCAGAGGCTACCAGTGAAAAGAAAGCTATGTTTTTCTACCTCGATGGAAGAGTTAGTGCAGTTTTCGGTACCCATACCCATATACAAACTGCTGATGAAGTGGTATCATTGAAAGGAACTGCGTACATTACAGATGTTGGAATGACTGGTAGTTTCGATTCTGTTCTGGGTGTAAGAAAGGAAGATGCTATGGAAAAAATAATTAAAAGATTGCCTACAAAATTTAGACAGGCAACGGGAGATTTAAGATTAAATTCTGTTATTATTGAAGTTGATGAGAAAAGTGGTAAAACTTTGAAGATAGAGAGATTTAATAAAAACCTTGAAGAGGGGGTAAACAATGGAAAAGAAACTTAAAGAGATTAAAGAGAGAATTAAAGAGGACAAATTATTAAAGTCCTTGAATCTGTTTTTTTCACTTAATAATATTACTGTTTATCTTGTAGGTGGTTTTGTAAGAGATCTCCTTCTTGGGAAGGAGAGTAACGATATTGATATAGTTATTGATGCGCCAACAAGTATAGTAAAGGCCCTTGCGCATTTTTTGAATGGGAGTGTTTTTTATTTGAGAAAGAGAGAAATATATGCAAGGGTTATGATATTAAGTGAAGGAAGAAGAATTGATGTCTCCTTTGCCAATGAAGATAACTTAAAGGAGGAACTGGAGCGTAGAGACTTTACAATCAATTCTATGGCCATCAATCTAACGAAGCTTTTTAAAGATGAAGATGACTTCTTTATTGATCTATTTGGGGGTCTTGATGATTTAAAGAAAAAAATTATAAGACAGGTAAAAGATGATATTTATGAAAAAGACCCTATAAGGATTTTGAGAGCTTTTAGATTCAAACATTCTTTGGGTTTTAAGATTGAGGATGAAACCCTTAAAACTCTATTAGTAGATAAAAATCTCCTTGAGAAAGTTACACCAGAAAGAATGCAGGATGAGTTCTTTAGAATACTTCTTATGGATAATGATATTCTTTATGACCTCTATGAGGCAAAGGTTCTAAACGTAATCTTCCCTCACGTGAATTTTGATTTTATGGATATGGCTTTAAAGAATCTAAAGGAATCTATAGAGAAGCCAGAAAAGTTATTTAAGAGAGAAGAGATTAGAGAAGTTTTTGTAAATTTCTGGAATGAACCTGTTGGAAAAGAAATAACCCACCTTCAAACATTTAAACTTGCAGTGCTTACATTTGGAGAAGAAACACCAGCGCTGTTTATAAGAAGAAGATTTGCTGCTTCACTAAGAATATGTACGAAAGTTCAAAATGTGATTTTTGCCTACAAATATCTCAAAAATAGTTATGAAGAGGATCAGGATATCCTTGCTGTTGATTTTATTGGAACATTCTTTAGAACATATAAGAAAGAAACCATAGAGGCATACCTCCTTCTTTACTTCACATTTAAGTCTTTAAGGAAATTCCCGAAGAAAGAAGTTTTAGATTTTATAGGCCTATTTGTGAAGAATAGATTTAAGTCTCTTGTAATCTCAGGAAAAGAGATAGTAAAGGAGTATGGATTGACACCCTCCCCATTTGTTGGAGATCTCCTTATGTACTTAAAGGCACATCAAATTCTTGAGAAAATAAAAACAAAGGAAGATGCTAAAGCTTTAATAGATAAATACTTAAAAAGGGGAAGTGAGTAAATTCTTTATTAAGACCTTCGGCTGTCAGATGAATGTCTACACCTCAGACTATCTCCGCTCACTTCTCCTTTCTTCTCTATCTGAGACAGACAATCCAAAGGAAGCTGATTTTATTTTCATAAACACCTGTGATGTCAGAGAGAAGGTAAGACACAAAATATACTCCTTTATTGGTTATGTGAACAAGGTAAAGAAAAAAGATGCAAAGGTATATGTTATAGGTTGTCTTGCGCAGGTGGACAAGGAAAACATAAAAAGAAGGTTTAATCCATATCTTGTTGGTCTTTATGATAGAGAAGAGGAGCTTCAAGATATTGCTTCTTCTATAAGAGAAAATGTTAAGAGAAAAAAACTAAAAAGAATTTCAGCCTATTTACCAATAATATACGGTTGTGACCATTTCTGTTCTTATTGTATTGTTCCTTACGCCAGAGGTAGAGAGAAAAGTAAACCTTTAGAGAGGGTTATTAAGGAAGCTAAATTCCTTTTTGATTCGGGAACAAGAGAGATAATTCTTATTGGTCAAAATGTTAATGATTATGGAAAGGATCTAGGGCTTAAAGGAGGTTTTATAGAAGTAGTTAAGAGAATTTCAGAAGTTGGTTTTATAAGGGTTGGATTTCTCACATCACATCCAAAGAATTTTAAGCTTGAGTGGATAGATGAAATGAAAAGTATTCCAAACCTTCTTTCTATGTTTCATCTTCCGCTTCAAAGTGGTTCAAATAAGGTTCTCAAGCTTATGAGAAGAGGCTATACAAGAGAGAAATTTAGAGAACTTGTCGAAAAGGTTAGAAAGGTCTTCCCTGATGCCATGCTCTCCACTGATATAATGGTTGGTTTCCCGGGAGAAGAGGAAAAAGATTTTATGGATACAATAGATTTGGTTAAAGATGTTGAATTTGATAGAGCTTTTATGTTTATGTATTCAAAGAGACCAAACACCTCCTATTACAATATTTCAGATACAGTAAGTCATGAAGAAAAATTGAATAGACTCAAATTTTTAATTGAAGTTCAGGATAAGATTACTTTGAAAAGATATAAAAGTTTTATTGGAAAGGAAGTAGAGGTTCTTGTAGAAAATGTTAAGGATGGTAAGGGCATAGGGAAAGAGAAAGGGGGAAGGGTGGTTATCATAGAGGATGTGGAGAAAGAGAGTGCAGGAAAATTGATGAAAGTTAAAATTTACGATGCAAACATAAGAGAACTCTTTGGGAGGAAATTGTGAAAATAGTTCCTCTGGGAGGGGAAACACTGGGTGTAAGAAGTATGGCTACCTTTGTTGAAACAAAGGATGCATGTATCCTTATTGATCCAGGGCTTTCAGTTGTATCTATTATTCACTCCTTTCCTCCGACTCCTTTTGAATTAAGAGCCTTGTTTAATGTAAAGGAAAGTATTAGAAAGGCAAGTAAAAGAGCCCATGTAGTTATTATCACCCACTATCACAATGACCACTTTAGCATGGATTCTTCATTGTATAAAGGAAAGGAAGTTTTTATAAAGGATCCAGAAAATTTTATAAGCAACAATCAAAAAAGGAGAGCAAGAGAACTTCTTAAATCTATATCCAGTATAGCGAACATACATTATGCTACTGGAGAGTTTAGATTTGGAAATACAGAGATTATATTTTCTCCTCTTCTTACACATGGAATAAGTAAAAAGATGGGAGGAGTTGTTTCAATCCTTATTAAAGAGGATGTTAAATTCTTATATTCCTCAGATATCCAGGGGTTTCCAGAGGAAAATCAGATAGAGTTTCTTGTTGATGTATCTCCAGATGTTGTCTTTTTTGATGGACCAACAGAAGAGACTCTGCCCCTGTCTGTTGTGAATCTTTCAAGAATCATTCATAAATTTAAAGAAACACTCTGGGTTATGGAACACCATCCCTTTAGATTTCTTGACTGGAAGGAGAGGTTTTACCCAGTTGTTTCTATTTTTGAAGAAAATGGTATTATTTTGAAAACCTTTGCTTCCTATCTTTCCTTAAAGGAAATGCTTTTTGAGGCGGAGAGAGGCCTGTTTTATGAAGGAATTAAGGAATTTAACAGAAAAATTTGGTAAAAAAGAGGTTTTTTTAAAGATACTTAAGATTCCCATATCGAGAAGAAAAAAATGGGACTATCTAATAAACGATAAACTTAACGAACTTGAGCTTAATGGTAATTTTAAAAAGGAGAGAGAAGAGCTATCCTTTTATAAAAAAGAAGGGATAGAATTTATAACATTTCTTGATGAAGAGTATCCAGAGATACTTAAAAAAATTCCAGATCCGCCTCTTGGTTTGTTTGTTAAGGGAAGTTTTAAAAAAGATTTTTTAGGTGTTTCTATAGTAGGTACAAGAAGATGCTCCTCGTATGGAAAAAGAATAGCAGAGGAGCTCGGGGAGTTCCTATCCAATCATAAAATTACAGTTATAAGTGGTCTTGCCTATGGAATTGATTCAGCAGCACACAAGGGAGCATTGAAGGGATCAGGTTTTACCTATGCTATACTTGGCAGTGGTGTGAACTATATTTACCCTTCCCTTAATAGAGGTCTGGCAGAAAGGATAGTAAAAAATGGCGCTCTTATATCTGAATATCCACCAGATACTCCTCCCTTGAAATTTAGGTTTCCAGAGAGAAACAGAATAATAAGTGGATTATCAAAAGCAGTGGTGGTGGTTGAGGCTCCAGAGAAGAGTGGTGCTCTTATAACTGTATCATTTGCACTGGAACAGGGAAGAGAAGTTTTTGCTATTCCCGGTCCATTTTACTCTGAGAAATCCCGTGGTGTTCATATGTTGATAAGAGACGGTGCGCAAATTCTTGTTGATTTCTCAGATTTAATCAAGTTTCTTGGTATTGAAGAAAAAGAGTCCAAAGAGGTGCATCTTACCGAGGAGGAAAAGGCTCTTCTATATAGAATACCTGATACTCCCACATATGTAGACAACTTCCTTGAGGATCCATCCCTTTTACCTATACTTATTTCCCTCGAGGAGAAGGGAGTTGTAAAGAGTTTTCCAGGAAATGTATATATGAGGGTGAAATGGAGATAGAGAGGATAATAGATTCAATACTTCTTGAGAAAAAGAGGGGTTTTGACAATAAATCTGTGATAAGGGGTTTTTCCAATTTTATCTTAAAGGAACTTGCGTTTCTTGAGAATTTAGGATTGAATATCAAAAGAATTGAAGAGTTAATGATTAGATACGAGGATTTTGACAGAGAAAAAAGAGAAAGAGCGATAAAGGAGATTATTAATATAATCCTTGATGAAATTTACAAATTGAGAAATGTGGGTCTTGAGAAACTTCCCGGTGTTGGAGATAAGAGAAGAAATATCTTAGAAAAATTGGGTTTATACACACTTTACGATCTCATCTATTTTTTTCCTCGTAGATATATAGATTTTGGGAAACTTACTTCAATTGGGAGAGTTAAAAATGGTGAGTCAGTGCAAATACAGGGTGAAGTTGTTTCTGTATCCCATAATATTTCAAGGAGAAAGGGTATAGATATATTAAAGGTGAGATTCTTTGATGGAACTGGTTCAATAAATGGTGTGTGGTTTAATCAACCCTATTTAGCAAAGTTTTTTAAGAGAGGGAAAAGATACCTCCTCATGGGTAAAGTAAAGTATAATTTCGGTGAGTGGCAGATAGAGAATCCTGAATTTGAGGAACTAAGAGGTGTCAAGAATAGTAGTGGTGAAAAAATAATTCCTATTTATTCTCAGACAAGGGGACTTTCATCAAAAATGATATCCAGGTACGTAGAAGAAGCTCTTAAAATTGAAGCTCCTCTCATTTTTGATCCTCTTCCAAAAACCATTTTAAGGAAAAGGAGTCTTTTAGATATAAAACCATCCCTTTACAATATACACTTTCCAAAGAATAAGAAACTCCTTAATCTGTCTCAAAAAAGACTTATATATGAAGAGCTGTTTCTTTTTCAGCTTTTTCTGCTCTTAAGAAAAAGGAAAATAAAAGAAAAAAAGGGGAGGGTTTATAGTAAAGTTAAGGATTTAAGAGAAAAATTTCTCTCCTCTCTACCCTTCTCTCTTACAAAAGGTCAACTGAAAGTTATAAGAGAAATAGAGGAAGATCTTACAAGTGGAAAAGTGATGAACAGGCTTCTACATGGTGAAGTTGGAAGTGGAAAGACTGTTGTTGTTGCATATTTTCTGTATCTTACAGCAATGAATGGATATCAGGGAGCCATCATGTCTCCTACAGAAATACTTGCAAATCAGACTGGAGAAGTTATAAAGAAATTCCTTTCCCCATTTAATATCAGAGTTGAAGTACTTACCAGAAGTACAAAGAACAAAACAAAGATAAAGGAAGAGATTTCCAGGGGAAACATTCAGATAGTTGTTGGAACACATGCTCTTTTAGAGGAGGATGTGGTATTTAAAAATTTAGCCTTTGTTTCTGTGGATGAGCAGCATAGATTTGGAGTTCTTCAGAGAGCAGAACTTGTCAAAAAAGGAGAATTTCCACATACCCTTGTCCTTTCAGCCACACCTATCCCAAGAACTCTTGCCCTTTCCCTCTATGGTGATTTAGATATCTCATTTATAGGGGAACTTCCTCCAGGTAGAAAGCCTGTAAAAACTTATGTCTTCCCCGGGAATATGAGAGAAAAAGCTTATGAACTTGTAAGGAAGAGACTTATTGAAGGTGAAAAGATATACATTGTTTGTCCATTTATAGAGGAAAGTGAAAAAATGGATGTTGCCTCTGCAAAGAAGAAGTATGAGGAATTTAAAAAGATTTTTAAAGGATTTAAGGTTTCTCTTCTCCATGGTAAGATGAAGAGCGAAGAGAAGGAGAGAATAATAGGAGACTTTAGAACTGGTGATACCCAGATACTTGTCTCCACAAGTATAATAGAGGTGGGAATAGATGTTCCTGAAGCCACAGTTATACTTATTGAAGATGCAAACAGATTTGGTCTTCTCCAGCTCCACCAGTTGAGGGGAAGGGTTGGAAGAGGAGAGAAGGAGTCATATTGCCTTCTTATCACGTCCAGATATGATGAGGATACCCTAAAGAGATTAAGAATACTTGAGAGGACCAATTCAGGGCTTAAGGTATCAGAATGGGACTTAAAATTTAGAGGAACAGGGGAGCTTGGAGGAGAGAGACAACATGGGGTATCTGAGTTTAAAATGGCCAATCTACTAAGAGAGGATGATATAAAAATTCTTGAGATGGCAAAGAAAGACGCAGAAGAGTTTTTGAAAAGAGAGAAAATTTCCGACTACCCTCTCCTACTAAAGGAACTTATTTTTAGATTTAAACCACTTAAATATCTTGATATCTCATGAGAATAACATCTGGAGAGTTCTCAGGTATCAGATTGTTTGAAGTGAAAGATAAAAGAACAAGAATGAGTCTTGACAGGGTTAGAGAGTCGCTTTTTAACTCATTAAGGGGCACTATTGAAGATAAAATTTTCTGGGATCTTTTCGCCGGGAGCGGTTCAGTGGGAATTGAAGCTATCTCTATGGGGGCTAAGTTTGTCATTTTTGTTGAGAAAAGATTTGATGCGATAAATGTTATAAGGAAGAATCTCTCTATTATAAAGGTTAATAAAGAGAAATTTAAGATATTTAAAATGGATGTATTCAAATTTCTAAAACTTAGCGTAGAACCAAAACCAGATTTTATTTTTCTTGATCCTCCCTATGGAAGGAATCTTGGAAAGAAAACACTTGAAATTCTTTCAAATAGTAATATTATTAAAGATGAAACCATTATTATTTATGAGCGCTCTAAGAGAGAAGAAATTGAATACTATTTTTCAAGATATAAAACATTAAGGATTGGTGAGACTTTTATTGACTTTTTGAGGAGAGGTTAGATGGAAAAAATTGCAGTTTATCCTGGAAGCTTTGATCCCCCAACTCTTGGTCATCTTGATGTTATAAAGAGAGGTCTCAAAATTTTTGACAAAATAGTTGTTCTTATTGCAGAGAGTGAAAGCAAAAAGTATTTATTCACCATGGAGGATAGAAAAAGAATGGTTGTAGAAATGACGAAAGATATTCCTGGTGTACAAGTAGATACTCTAACAGGTCTTCTTGTTGATTACTTAAAGAGAAAGGGTCTTAGGATTGTCCTAAGGGGTTTGAGGGTTACATCAGATTTTGATTATGAGTTTCAGATGTCTTCTGCAAATAGGCTTTTGTATCCAGAAATGGAAACAGTGTGCATAATGAGCGATGTAAGATATACACTTATATCCTCGAGTCTTGTGAGGGATATAATTGCTAACAATGGAAACATTGAGAAGTTTGTACCCCTGGAGGTTAAAAAAGTGATAGAGGAGATAAAAAATGAATGTAATAGCCCTGCTTAAGAATCTTAAGAATGTTGTGGAAAAAGGAAAACCTGTTCCTTTTTCCAACATGATTATGGTAGATGAAAAAAGGATAATATCCATCATTGAGGAAATCGAGAAAGCTTTTCCTGTTGAGTTTGAAAAGGCAAGGAGTATTTTAAAGGAGAAAGAGGAAATTATCAGTAATGCCAAGGAGAGAGCCAGAAGGATTGTAGAAAGCGCAGAGGATGACAAGAAGAAACTCATTCAGAAATCAGAGATATACCTTGAGGCAAGAGAGGAGGCAGATAAGTTATTGAAGGAAGCCAGAGAAGAAGCAGAAAAGATGAAGGAGGATGCCAAGAATTTTGTTAGAGAGCTTTTATTAAAGACAGATACATTCCTTCTTAAGGCAAGAAAGGTTATAGATGAAGGAATAGAGGCTCTTTCAGAAGAATCCATAGAGGAAGAAGATATTGATCAGTATTAGAGATTTAAAAAGAGAAACCGGTTTAAAAAAGAAGGTTTCTTTAGAATTTAAATTTAAAGAGATAGGTGGCATAGAGGTTCTCTCCCCAGTAGAAGCTGATCTCGTAATAGAGAATAGAGGTGTTGGTTTTAAAATAACAGGCACATACAGAGTAAAATTAAAGTTAAGATGCAGACGTTGTCTCGAATTCTTTGATTATGAACTAACTGGAACCATAGACGAGATGTATACAAAAAAACCCCATCATTTTGATGAGAAAATCAAATTAACCGAGGAGGAGTTATCAACTTTTTATTATCATGGAGATGAAATAAATGTAAAAGAGATGATAAGACAGAATATACTTGTATCTATTCCTCCCTACCCTCTTTGTAAACCTGACTGTAAGGGTCTGTGCCCTGTTTGTGGAAAGAACCTTAATTATGGAGAATGTGAGCATGTAAAAGAGAAGGAAGAGGAAATAGAAGAGAATCCTTTTTACAGACTATATATTAGACTTATGGAGGAGAATGCTGGAAAGTGTCTGTCTCTTATACACATCTCCGAGCCCACGAGACTAGGCATGATCTCGTATGCCGTCTTCTGCTTGAAAAA
>CBFDTJ010000005.1:0-39185 GCA_965612865.1 uncultured bacterium | reverse complement strand
TTCCTTGCTGCTGCCTCAACTCCATATGCACCTGAACCAAAGTAAACCTGATTTATGTAATACTCAAGTATCTCCTCTTTGGAGTAAACCTTTTCAAGACGAAGGGCAAGTATTATCTCCTTTAATTTTCTCTCAATGGTAACTCTCTTTGAAAGAAAAAGCTCCCTTGCAAGCTGTTGTGTCAGGGTTGAGCCTCCCTCAACTACTTTACCTTCTTTCCAGTTTACATACAAAGCTCTAAACATTGCCTTAAGGTCTACACCTTTATGTTCAAAGAATCTTGCATCCTCACTGGCAATGAGGGCGTTTACAAAATTTTCTGGTATTTCAGACAGAGGGACATAGATTCTATTTTCTACAAAAAAGACAGTTCTTATAAGGTTTCCGCTTCTATCAAATATCTCAGAAGACTCCGGGGGATCATACTCTATTTCTCTTATGTCTGGAAGCGCTTGAGATAAATTTACATAGTAGTTGAATGAAACAATGAATAACACGAGGAGTATTATAGAGGCTGTTATGGTGATGATAAGCAAAAGCCTTCCAAATTTGGAAGGCTTCCTCTTCTTTATTCTTCTCTCTCTTCTTTTAGAGACTATTCTTCTTGGGTAAAACAAAGGGCTTATCTTCTTCTATTATATTTGTTTTTTTCTTTAAAATCTCTCTTATATCCTTCGGTAAAAGAAATAACTTCTTGTGTGTTTCACCATCGTAGAACCTTAATTCTCCCTCTATTCTCTCACCTATTCTTCTGTCTATCTCCTCTATGGAGAAATCCTCTGGATTTAATTCATCACTTGCAAGACAAAAACCCCAGGTTGTGTCAAAGGAAGGGACATAGGAGTAGTAGGAGAAGACAAGGTGAAAAACCTCCTTTAATGTCCAGTGTATTGCTCTGTGAAGTTCGTATGTAACATTTCTTAGCATCGATGCCTGAAGTGAGAATACCCCGTCTTTTTTAAGTAGCCTTTTTAATTTTTCAAAAAATTCTCTTGTGAAAAGCCTGTAAGATGGACCTCCCTCAAAGGGTTCTGTAACATCAGATATTATTGCATCAAAACTACCCTCTTTAAGTTCATTAACTATTTTAAGGGCATCTCCCAGGATAAGATTTAGCTTTTCTGACTCAAATGCTCCTTTATGCCACTCCTTAAGATGTTTTTTAGCAAATTCAATGCTCTCTCTGTCAATGTCAACCATTGTTACCCTTTTAATAGTTTTGTGTTTTAAAATCTCTCTTAAAGTGGCGCCCTCTCCTCCGCCAAGTATAAGTACATTTTCCGGCTTTTTTAGGATTGTTAGAGCCGGATGAACTAAAGATTCATGATATATATATTCATCCCTTTCAGAGGATTGAACATCTCCATCAATTACAAGCATCTTACCAAAGAAAGGAGACTGGAGTATCTCTATCTTCTGATACTCCGTCTCCTTTCCAGCTATATAGTCTGAGAACCCATGGAGGTGAACCTCAGTGGGTTCAAACCTATCATGAAACCACATCCACCGCTTCTTCACCTATTTCCTCCACAAGATTCCCCGTTAAGTTTCTTGTTATTTTATGTACAAATCTCCCATTCTCCCTCTCACCCCGTGAAATGGAGGTGAGGCAAACCTCCCTGGCTTTAAACTCTTCTGCTGCAAATTTAAGCGCTTTCCATGGGTCGGTATCTTCTCCGCATGTGTAGATGTCAAGGGCTGCATACCCATATTCTGGCCAGGTGTGCACAGAGAGATGGGATTCCGATATAACAACCACTCCACTAACGCCCTGGGGATAAAATCGGTGAAAAGCCGTCTCCCTGACTTCGGCGTTAGCCCTGTTTGCTGCTTCTGTGAGAATGTTTCTCACTTTCTCAATGTCATTTAACACTTCTGGATCGCATCCAGAGATCTCGAGGATCAAGTGTCTTCCTTTTGTCTCCATTTCACCTCCCTCCATAGAGAGAATATATAAAAAATAATAAAATTAGATTGCAAAAATAAAGTAGCAAATAAATTTATAAAATAAATTTTAAATTTGTCAATAGTTTTTAACTATTCTATTTATTAAATCACACTATAAAACCTTCTTTAGAAGGAAAATGCCTTAAATAATTTTCTTTACTAACTTTTTTTAACTATCTCCTTAAGTTTTATATCAAATATAAGAGTTTTTCCAGCCAGAGGGTGGTTTGCATCCAGTGTCACTTTTGAGTCTGTAACCTTTGTTATGGTTACTATCAACTGACCGCCATTTTCCTGTGGAATAACAAGTTGCCTTCCCACTTCAAGACTTAAGTTTTCTGGAAACCTCTCCTTTTCTACTTCAGCCACAAGTCCTTCAATATACTCTCCATACCCATCTTTAGGTGGAATCTTAACAGTTTTTTCTTCATCCACCTCCATTCCAATAACTGCCTTTTCAAACCCTGGTATAATCTTTCCCTCTCCAAGGGTAAATTCAAGAAGTTCTTTTCCTTTGTTTGAATCAAATATTTGACCATCCTCAAATTTTCCCGTGTATTCCACCCTTACAGTATCTCCCGTTTTAGCTTTCTCCATGTTTCCTCCATTTTTAAGTCCAAAGACCAATTGATTAGTTAAATTGTATCAAAATATTGACAAAAATAAATTTTGTGTTAACCTAATTCAAAATGTGAAAGATTTGACTTCTGTATATTCACTTAATTGGTTCTGGTGGTGGCGCTCTGAAGAGAGACTCTCTTCCGGGGCTGCCTTTGTATTCACCTAAAGCCAGAACCATAAAACCCCACAAGAATACCATCAAGGAGCCTCGGGAGAGGCTCCTTTTTTATTTTTATAAACCAAAAGGAGGTGCTTTATGAAAAAAATTTTATTAAACGAAAGTGAGCTTCCGAGAGGCTGGTACAATGTCTTGCCAGATTTACCAGAAAGTGTTCCCCCTCCCCTTAATCCACAAACTCTTAAACCTGTGAAACCAGAAGAGCTGGAAGTTGTTTTTCCAGAATCCTGTGTTGAACAGGAGTTTTCAGAGAAAAGATTGATTGATATTCCGGAAGAGGTTTTAAGGGTGTATTCAATGTGGAGACCAACTCCCCTTGTAAGAGCAGAGAACCTTGAGAAAGCAATCGGCACAGAGGCAAAAATTTTCTACAAAAATGAGTCAGTCTCTCCTCCAGGCTCCCACAAACCAAACACAGCAGTAGCACAGGCTTATTTTGCAAGCATTGAGGGAACAGAGAGACTTGTTACTGAAACTGGTGCAGGTCAGTGGGGTTCCGCTCTTTCCTTTGCAGGTGCTCAATTTGGATTGAATGTAAGGGTTTACATGGTAAAGGTAAGTTATGAACAGAAACCTTACAGAAGACTTTTAATGGAGTCCTGGGGTGCAGAATGTTTCCCATCCCCAACAGATATGACTGAAGTCGGGAAGATGATAAGAGAGAGGTTTCCAGATACCTCTGGAAGTCTTGGAATAGCAATTTCTGAGGCAGTTGAAGAGGCGGCAAAGAATAAAGACACTAAATATGCCATCGGTAGTGTGGCAAACCATGTACTCCTGCATCAGACGATTATAGGACTTGAAACAAAGAAGCAACTTGAAAAGGAAGGGCTTACACCGACGGTTATGATAGGATGTGTTGGAGGTGGCAGTAACTTCGGCGGTTTTATTCTTCCCTTTGTTCCTGACAGGCTTGATGATAAAAATATAAGATTTGTTGCAGTGGAGCCAAAAGCCTGTCCAACCTTTACAAAAGGAAAATACACATATGATTATGGTGATACTGGAAGAGTTACCCCTCTGTTTAAGATGTACACCCTTGGAAGTTCCTTCGTTCCACCATCAATTCACGCAGGAGGCTTAAGATACCATGGAGATGCGCCAATTCTCAGTTTACTTTTAAAAAACAACATAATAGAAGCAACATCCTTTTATCAGAAGGAAGTATTTGAGGCAGGAATTCTTTTTGCAAAAACAGAAGGAATCATTCCTGCTCCAGAGACGAATCATGCAATAAAAGCCGTTATTGAAGAGGCAAAAAAGGCAAAAAGAGGAGATGTTATAGTCTTTAACTTTTCAGGTCATGGTCATTTTGACCTCTCAGCGTACGATGCATATCTTAAAGGAAAACTTACAGATTACGAGTATCCAGAAGAGGAGATAGAAAAAGCATTAAAGGAGCTACCGGAGGTTTAGTTATGGCCTTTCGGATTCTAATTACAGATGTTGTTCATGAGTCTTTAGTTGAGATTCTTTCCAGAAAGTATATGGTTTTTTACAGGCCAGGTATTGAAAGAAATAGACTTGAGGAAGAGATAGAGGATAAGGATGTAATTATTGTAAGGAGTAGAACCAGATTAAATAGAGAGGTACTTCAAAGGGCAAAAAACCTGAAACTCATAATAAGAGCAGGAATCGGACTGGATAATATAGACTGTGAATTTGCGAGGGAGAGGGGAATAGAGGTGAGAAATACAAAAAATGCAAGTATTAACTCAGTTTCAGAACTTGTAATTGGTTTCATGATAGCACTTTCAAGAAATATACTGCCTCTTTCAAATTCAACAAGATCTGGAAAATGGGATAAGGATAAATTCATTGGATTTGAACTAAAAGGAAAAAACCTTGGAATTATTGGAACGGGAAACATTGGAAGAAGCGTTGCTCTTATGGCAAGATTTCTGGGCATGAATGTTTTTGGGTTTGATCCATTTAATAAAGGTGTTTCTTTTATAAAGTATATTTCTTTTGATGAAATTCTCTCCATCTCTCACTTTATCTCCATTCATGTTCCTCTGACAGAAGATACCTACCATCTTATAAATAAGAGAGCCGTGGATAAAATGAGAAGAGGAGTTTTTCTTATAAATACATCTCGGGGAGAGGTTGTTGACGAAGAGGCTCTTGTCTGTGGGTTAAAAAGTGGTAAAATCTCCGGGTGTGCTCTCGATGTTTTTGAAACTGAGCCTCCCGAAGAAAGTAAACTCTTTGAATTTGATAACTGCATTTTTACTCCACATATTGGAGGAAACACTGAGGAGGCAAAGAGGAAGATTAAAGACGAGATTATTGAAATACTGAAAGAATTTGAGGTGGTATTTCCACACGGTGTGTAAATTTTACACAGCATGTTTACTTTTTACACATATTGAAAGGGTAGAGTTTAAGGAATAAAATTCTTTGTGGAAAGAGGATTACTTGGAAACTTATGAGAAAATTTTTCTTTATAAGTTTTTAGTTTGGAGTTTACCTCAAAAAAGAGAGGAGTTACTTTATAGAGCAGTAAATTCAAATTGGGAAATAAAACTGGCATGGAATTTGCATGATATTAGGTGGGTGGAGTTTGAGGTTTGGGCTGTGTTACTGCCAAACCGCCAGGGAACTGGAGAGGGTAGGCAGGCGCCCAACCCAAACTCAAAACAAAATGAAAGGAGGTGAGAAGGTAGAGTATGAGTAAAGGAAGGTTTCTTTCCTTAAAGGTCAGGGAAGGAGAGAAACCAGAAAGTTTGCCCCTGACCCCGCATGAGGACGGATTCCTCAAAATTCTAAACAAAAAGGAGGTTACGCGTATGCGTAAGTATTTAGCTTTATTTTTAGTAGTGCTCCTTGCAATTTCCTTTGTCCCATTCAGATTTACAGGAACACCAACAGCAGCCGCTTATGACAAGACTCCTGCAACAATGATAGCCAATGCATGGCAGGATGTTCAAGCAGTAACAGCACCTCCACACACATGGGAACTTGTAGATTCAGCAGTAACAGTTCAGAGATACTTCAGTTTCTACTGGGATGAAACAGCAGATTGGGATGGTGATGCCGATCCTCTCACTACTGTGGAACCAGATCTCGCAACAGATTTCTATGCCACAGTAGTCTCTGAGGGAAGTCTCTCTGAACTCAAGGACCACTACTATGTGGTAGTAGACGAAGAGGAGCATATATACATTGACCCAGACACACACTTTGATGTTCCAGGTTCAACTGCCTGGGCAAACACAATGGGACCATTCGCTGTTGGTGATTATGTAACCCTTGACTATGGACCAGCAGCTGGAAGAACATTCCAGATTGGTCTTGCAGATATGGATTATAGTGGAGGATACACTCCTGGTGATCTTTTCCTATTCTTTGAGGTTCTTACTGCATCCTGCTGCGGGAATAGTGTAGTTTATGATATCTCTGTAGAGTCTGATGTTGAGCCAGTGGATTGGGGCAATCCACTTGTAAATGATCCTGTAGCAACAGCAGTTCTTGGACCAGGAACAGGTAGCGATTTTGCACCAATCACACACGAACTTGCAAGAAGTACTGCATACAATGTTTCTACAACAACATTCTTTGACATTGAGCTCACAAACAGAGAATTCCTTGATCTTGAAATATTCAGAGATAATGGAGTAGATAACAACGATACAGCTGCAGTTACTGCAACTGTTACAGATAACCTTTCTGATGACTATGTTCCACTTAACACTGGTGAAGAGTTTGTAGGTGCAGTTGATAACGATGGTCTTGTAACAACTATGGCAAACATGCTTGGTTACATAATTGATTCTCTTTCTGGAAACATTGTCTATGTTTATGATACAGATGCTAGCACTTCATTCACTGCTGGAGACGTTATCCTTGAGCCATCAGCTGCAGGTTGGTTTGTGGCAGTAGGCTCTGTTTCAAGTGGTGATGTAAATCTTGGTGCACCACTTGCAACTGTCTATGCTGCAGGTACAGTTGGTGCTGTTGTTCTTCAGATGGTTACATTCTACGGACCACAGAATTCATGGGTTGATGAGAACCCAGTTTCTGGAATCACCATGGTTTATGGTGACTTCAGAGGAATGGATATCACAGTTCTTCCTGGAACAATGGATCTTGATGTAACCATTGAGACAGAGGCTGGAGTAACTGTTGACGAACTCAAGGTTGAGCAGACCTACACAGTGTGGGTAAGCCTTCCTGATGATTGCACACTTCCAGCTGGAGCAACAGTTCATGTAGTTCTTGAGCTTCCAGGATATGATACACAGGGAGATCCATACTATGAGGTAATTAAGTACTTCACCCTTGACAACAATCACAGAAGCGAGAAGACACACAATGTTACTGGATGGAGAGGAAGCCTATATCCAGATATGGTAACTCACCTTCCTCCAATGTTCAGAGTGAGAGCATTTGCAGAGATCTGCGGTGCCCTTGGACCAGAAGATGGATATTATGGGTATACCTATGTTCCTGAACTTGACGCAACAGGAGAAAACATTGTTGATGTAGTTCCATTTGAGAACTATTATGAGATTGATGATGAATCATACAAGTTTGGAAACTATGATTGCTGGTATGAAGAGGAATGGCCCATCAATCCAGAAGACTTAATTCTTGATCCAAACAAGGAGTGCATCTCACCACTTGATCAGAGATGGCCAAATATTGGATTTGCTCTCTTCAATGCTGACAATCCAGAGGATGTTGACGATCCAAGTGGAGCTATTTATGATACAACAGCAGATAATCTCTGGGGTTATGTAAATGCACATGGTAATGGTATCGAGTGGATAAATGCAGGAAATGATGGGGCTGATGATTATATTATTCAATATAACTCTGATCTCTCCATTTATGTCTGGTTATGGAATGATGATGGAGACCAGATATTTGAGCCAGGAGAAGTAACAACTCAGCCAGTATATGATAGAGGACCATACAGCCTTATTGATAACGACCTTGATGGAATTCCAAGCCCTGGCGATGTCCTTACAGACGGATTCATGGCATACACACTTTATGGATATGCACTTCCATCAGATATTGATACATCTGGAATGATCTATGCACTTGTCAAGGTTCCAAAGAGTGGATGTGCAGAGGTTGAGTTTACTGTATTTACAACAAATGTAATTTACAACTTTGTCGGACCACAGCCACCACTCTACCTTGATGATCCAGACTTTGACCTTATTGACTACCTTGGAACAGTAAATGTAACAGTAACAAAGGTTTATGATGTAAACTTTGCAGAATTTGAGATTGTTGATGAAGGACTTAGAGCATGGGCAGGACCTGACTGGATAAATCCATATCCTCCATATGGATGGAGCTCTGATCAGTATCCATGGGTTCTTCAGAACCTTAACATGGAACTTAGATCATACCCAGGTGGTCAGACCCTACTTGAAGGTTCTGGCTGGGGTAATAATTATCAGGGACTTCCACTTTCAGGTCCAGTTGATGCTCAGACTGTAGTTGGGCTTCTCTATGGATTTAACTCAAGACATGCTCAGTTCAGAAACCTCTTCTGGAAACTTGGAACTGAGTACTATCCATTAACCAACTACACAATTAGATTCATTGCAAAGGATGCTGAAGGAAATCACCTCTCCTTTGATGCAGGAACCCTTGCATCCATTGAGATAGTTGGTGAAAAGGCAGATCCAAATGCTCAGCCAGTATTTGTCTGGAGACCATACCTTCTTGAAGACAATGTTGCACCAGCTTATCCAGCGCTTACAGATGGACCATACGAGTATCTTGGAACAGAGTATCTACCAAGAGGATATGATACATCTGGCGATATAGTAATCACTAACGGTATGTTCGAATATGATGGATATGCATACGACGACGGATGGCCATTTACCTTTGACGATGTGCAGGTAATTACAGGTATTATTCCAACTGGACCAGGAATGATCAAGATAATCATCACTGATTATCTTGGAAACACCAATTCCTTCAAGTGGTGCACATCCTGCTCAGACAATCCAGAGGGAGTTCCAGTTCATGCAGTAGAGCTCACTGGATTCCCAGAAAGCATAACAGTGGACAAGGATACAACTCTTGACATCACAGCAAAGGTATATCCATACGATAAAGATAACTCACCTTGGGGTGAGACAACCATAACAACCAACCAGCCACTTGCAAACCAGGTAATTATGTTTGTCTGGCAGGATAGAGGTGTTGAAGATCCAGTAACAGGGTTAAGATATGGTGTTGGTGATGCCTGGATTACAGGTCAGACACCAAAGTATGGTGGTCAGCCATTGGGTATACTTGAAGGATTAGCATTCAACGCAGGTCCAGTTTACAATGCATACGACTGGAACGGTGATGGTGTAATTTCCTTTGCAGACAAGGAAACAGAGATTGTTGGAACCTTTGATATTGCAACACAGACATGGCAGGGTGGATTTGTAACCTACTCTGCAATGACCAACCACATCAACGATGGTAAGTATCTATTTGATCTTACCGCAGCAAACGGTGCTCAGATTGATGAGATTGGATTTGACTTTGATTCAAACAGTGTACTTCTCACCGACGAAGAGATTCCAGTAAGAATTACTGCATACACCTATGGTGATGATGGAGTTAACCCAAGACAAGCAACCCTTTCACCAGGTATGGGCTGGGAGCCATGGGAAGTTTACCTTGCCGGTCAGGTAGATATTCCAGTTGTTGGTGTTGAGGACTGGAATGTTGACACTGAGCCATGCTTAACTGCAGGTGTACTTCCTGAGGCACAGCCTGATGGTAAGCCACTTACATTCATCGTAACAGACGCTGATGGTAATCCAGTTGACCTCTCCGTTGGTATCGGCGGAGGAACAGTAAATGATGTTATGATCTGGAACGGACTCTTTGATGATGTTGTACCAGTACCACTTCCTGAGTACTACTGGGTAAGAACAGACCTGCACAATGATGCAATAGTTGTTGATCCAGATACAGGACTTGCACATGCTCTCAATCTGTATGCAGCAAATGACATGTATGTAGGTGGACCATACGACTGGAATGGTGACGGTGTTGCAGATGTAGATGCAATTGGTAATTCCCTTGAGCCAATCAATCCAGACTTCACAGAGATGGGCGATGGTATCTACAAGTTCACTGGATTCGTTGCCAATGATAAGGGTGAGTTTGAGGTATATGTTTACAGTCCAGATAGAAAGCACTATGGTGTTGCCACAGTTAAGGTTGAACTTCCAGATGTCTCTTATGAGATAACAAATGTTGAGGATGAGACTGGAACAGTATTTACTGTACCAGGTGATCCAGACTTTGTTATGACTGCAGGTGACATCAGAATCTATGAAGTGACAGTAACTGTAAAGGACTGCGAAGGTAAGCCAATTGCATCTCCAGGTCCAGTTGGTGAGTGTGAGCCTCCAACAGAGGGTGTATATGCAGGATTCCTCCCATACATGGGATACACACCACACTACTTCAACTGGGTCGGTGCAGACTTTGATGGTGATGGAGATGTTTCCTTCACAGAGTGGATACCGTTTGGAGCATACGCATCTACCTATGACAACATCTACGAAGGTGGAGCTGGAGAAGGTAAAGTTTATGGTGTACACGATTGGACACACTATCTCTTCTACTGGGGCAATCCTACAGCCGATGGATTTGAAGGTCAGCAGGGAATCTACAACTCTCAGTACGATATTGGTCCATGGGCAATCGGAAATATGTATCCAGATATAAATACTGATGGTGTAATAGATGTTGACGATACATTCACACTTGATGAGAATGGACAGGCAACCTTCTATGTTGAGACAGATGACATCTCTGCACTTTCAGGAATTGTTGGAAAGAACCCATATGTAACCATATTTGATACAGGAGCAGGAGTATACGATCTTGGTGACGTTGCAGGTTGGTCTTACATGCTCTCCTATCCAAGGTACAGATTTGGTGCTGCATGGAGTGGAACTGGAAATGGTGCAGATTGGGGATTCTTCCTTGACTGGTATGGAAATGCAAATAGACAGGTTGACATTGACTTCATGAAGTTTGAGGTGCTTAATGGTGAAACCCATGAGGAGCTTGGAAAAGAGATATTCAACGAGAACTTCTATGATCTAACATATGGACTTGAGAACCACCTTGTTGTACATGCACTTCCAGCAGACGACAGAGATCTTGCAGTAAGAGAAGGTGTACAGGTACAGCTTGTAGGAAACGTTGAGACATGGGCATATGGAACCTTCACACACAACGATGATGGTGTAGCAGAGACAACCTTGAACTTCTTACCAAGAGGAGTTGGTACAAGAGTTGCCTACCTTGCAGTTGTTGCAAGATGGGGTTCTGATATGTTCTGGATGAGAAACGACCTCGAGCCATGGTGGTATAAGTTCAACTCTGTTGGTGAAGTCCTCTACTGGACATACGATGACAGAGCACCAGATAATGCAATGATTGAGTTTGGAGCAGCAAGCTTCATAACTGACTGGTTAGCAGCATTTACTGGTTGGGGTGCTTCACTATTCAATGGTTCATTCCTTATCACACCAAAGGGACACGAAGTTGCAGACATGAGAGAAGCTCAGAGAATTGCTCCTCCAGTTGGAAGCGCTTCATGGCCACTTCCATACTTCGATGCAGCAAAGGGACTTGGTCTCTCCTTGAAGGGTGACCTCACTGTTGGAGTTGAGACAGAGGTTACCGTTAAGGTAGTAGAGGCAGGACCTAACTTCCCAGTTGCAGGTGCAGAGGTAACACTCTACGGTGCTGGTGTTGATCTTGTGGGAACAACAGATGCTGATGGAATGGTTAAGTTCTCAGTGAAGCCAACAGAAGCTGGTGATATTCTTATCACAGCAGCCAAAGATGGATACATCTCTGGCAAGATGGTAGTCTCTGTTGGTGCAGACACCATTCCACCAGAACTCACAGTTGACAAGCCAGCATCTCCAACCAACGAGCCAACAGTGACAATTACAGGTACAGCAACAGATAACTCAGGCACAGTAATGGTTAAGGTTAATGGAGTCGAGGCAGAAGTTGGAGCAGATGGCAAGTTCAGTGCAGAAGTAACACTCACTGAGGGTGAAAATGAGATTACAGTAGTAGCAAAGGATCCATCTGGAAACAAGACTGAAAAGACAGTAGTTGTTGTTCTTGACACAGTTCCACCAGAACTCACAGTTGATGCATTACCTTCACCACTTACCTCAACCACCGTGAAACTCTCCGGTAAGGTAGAGGAAGGTGCAAAGGTAATGGTTAACGATGTGGAAGCCACTGTTGCTCACGATTACTGGGAAGCAGAGCTTGAGCTTGAGTATGGTGAGAACATCGTAACAGTCACCGCAACAGATGCAGTTGGAAATGAGACCACCAAGGAAATCACAGTAGTCATCTACAAGAAGACAGTAGTTGAACTCCAGATTGGTAACCCAGTGGCAAGAGTCAACGGTGAGTTCGGTGAACCATATGAAGCAGCTCCATACATCAAGAACGGAAGAACAATGGTACCTCTCCGTCTCATTGCAGAAGCCTTTGGTGCAACTGTTGAGTGGATCCCAGAGACAAGAGGAATCAACATTTCTCTTGACCTTGCATCCACAAAACATACCATTGGTCTTCAGGTTGGTAACCCAACAGCAATAGTTGACGGTGAGGTCTTCGCTCTTGATGTTGCTCCAGAGATCGTAAATGGAAGAACCTTTGTTCCAATCAGATTTATCGCAGAGGCATTCGGTTCTCAGGTTGATTGGGATCCTCTCACAAGAACTGTAACCATCACATTCCTCTGGTACTAATAGATAATTAGGGGTAATCGGATAGTTGGGGGACTTTCGGGTCCCCCAACCTCCCTCTAAATAAAATAGAGGAGGCAGAAAAAAATGAACATGAAGAAGTTAGTAAGCATATTGGTGGTTGCAAGTTTGGTTTTAGGTTTCAGTATAATCCTTCTACCGAAGACAACCTTTTCTTTAGTTCCCCCAGATCCAAATGAAGTGTGGGTTGATGACGATGGACCCGATAATGGATACGATCACTTTGATACTATTCAGGAAGGGGTTAACGCTGTTGAAGATGGCGGAACAGTGCATGTAAAAGCAGGAAGTTATGAGGAGAGTATTACAATAAGTAAGAATCTCTCCCTGATTGGAGAGACAGGTGCAGTGATAAAAGCACCAGCCGCCCCTGAAGATGCAAAGATTGAAGAAAGTCAATCTTACTTTGAATACATAATAGGAGTTTTTGGTGGAACCTACAATGCGGGAGAAGATAAGTGGGAAGGAACTGGAACAATAAATGTTAATATTAGTGGATTCAAGATAGATGGGCAGAATAATGGGACAGGAACCTCTCGTAGATTTGTTGGTGTCCTATGGAGAAACGCAACAGGAGAATTTAGAAATTGCTCTATACATAACATGTATGGACCAAGTGGAGACGGAACTGGGGAACAAACATTCGGAATTCTTGTATATGGTGATTCCAATGTAACATTAGCCGAGAATACAATTAGAGATTTCTCAAGAGGAGGAATCGGGATAATGGGAGATGCTTCTTGTCTTCCAGATCCTGTAGTGACTATAGAATCTAACAAAATTTATGGCTTTGATGAGACTCCTTCTACTGGCTGGTGGGCAGAAAATGGTATTCAGATTGGTTACGGTGCTACCGGTACTGTGAAAGAAAACGAAGTTTACAATTGTTATGTTAACAATCCAAGCTGGGCCGCTACAGGTATATTGGTTGTGGATACAGAAAATGTTACTATTAATTCAAATTATCTTGAAAGTAACGATCAAGCTATAGGAATTGTAGATTTTCCGTCCGCTTACGGCTTCCCATGGAACGTTTATAATGTAAATAATGTATTAGTGACAAATAACATAATAGAGAAAAACAAGTGGGGTATAGGAATATCTAATGATGCCCGGAACATTACTGTGAGTAATAATAAGTTACTTAACAATACTAATGATGCTATTGATGTGTGGAATTATGGCTATGGTGATCCCAGTCCTACAGATGTTGAAATTCATTATAATGATATATACGGTAATGGATGGGGTTTGTGGACTGATGATCTTCAAACTGATACAGTGGATGCTACCAATAACTACTGGGGTGCCAATGATGGTCCATCTGGAGACGGTCCTGGTTCCGGTGATAGTGTTGTAGGTAATGTTGATTACACTCCATGGCTTAGAAGGACTGAATCTGATACAGGTGATGCCCTTGTATACTTCACCCCCGGCGCAAGCCCGGCAGAGTGGAGAATTGTAATTCCATCTAAAGGTTATGATACAGGCTGGATGCCATTTGATAGATTCCGTTCATCTGGAGGGTACATGTCAGGCTACTATGCAGACAATAGATACAGGCTTATACTGAACTACTATCCTTCTGGTATGTACCGCATTATATTTTATGATAGGAGAGAAGGCATATCGCTGAAAATCACAGGTAGAGGTTAAACATTTAGGAGAAAAAGAGCCTATCAATTGTGTTACGCCCCGGGAGGGGCGTTTTTGTATTTATCGGGTTTTATTATATAATTTAAATGAACCAGGTAGGTTCGCCAGGAGGACGAGGATCTCTAACCTCAACTTGGGCGTCAAGGGGTTAGAGGGAGTTCAGTGACGCAACCGGCCTGGAATTTTGTATTAAGGAGGATGAATCATGCTTAAGAGGAAAATTTTAATATCTCTTATCCTCTTTACTCTTATTTTTGTGTCTCTTCCTTTTCTATTTTCTTCAGGTAGAGAGGAGGTACTTTCCAGTAACATATTTTCATTGGGGTTAAAAAGAACGCAGAACTTAGAGGATTTTCCAAAGGTAGATATTGGGGCTATAAGAGATGAGATAAGGAAAGTTGGTCTTCTCTCCCTTCCAGCTGTTGTTGATCACTCTGACGGAATTCCTCCTGTAGGCAACCAGGGGTCTCAGGGGAGTTGTGCTTCGTGGGCAAGCGTGTACTATTATAAGAGTTATCAGGAAGGAGTTGAAAGAGGCTGGGATTTAACTTCTACCGATCATCAATTTTCACCAGCTTATGTGTACAATCAGATAGTAAATGGGAATTGTGATAGAGGAAGCACTTTTCCAGAAAATTTTAATATCCTTGTAACCCAGGGTGCTGATCCTTTAAGTGTGTTCCCTTACAATCAATACGATTGTTCCACGCAACCAACAGATGAGCAAAAAAGTATAGCTTATCCGTATAGGGCAGAAAGTTATGGAAGGCTGGATGTTAGCGATATAGACGCTCTAAAGACCTACCTTGCCTCAGGTGACATATTCGTTGTAGCTATTCCAGTATATACAGATTTTTACTATGTACCTGATGATCCCGATTATGTCTATGATTACAAATGGGGCACCTATCAGGGTGGTCATGGAATGGCTGTTGTGGGATATAATGATAGCCTCCAGGCGTTTAAAGTAGTTAATTCCTGGGGTACCTCGTGGGGGTACGATGGATTTGTTAATATAAGTTATAACTTCTTTAGAACCCGTGCATGGGAAGCCTGGGCCATGACAGACCATGTAGAAAGCACTTCTCCTCCATCTCCACCACAGAACCTCTTAGCATCTTCAGGAAATGGGTTTGTGGATCTTTCATGGGAACCTCCACAGGATTCTGGAACTCCGCCGTTTACTGAATATAGAATTTATAGGGGATTATCTTCAGGATCAGAAGAATTTTTGGTTTCAGTTTCTTCAGACACTACATCTTATCATGACACAGGAGTTACAAATGGAAACACCTACTGGTACTATGTGACTGCTGTGAATAGTTCGGGAGAGAGTGATCCCTCCAATGAGGTAAGTGCTACTCCAGAGATTAATTATGGAACAATGTCAGTTTTACCCGCCTCCTGGTCCACTACTATAAATTACGGTGAGAGTGATTCAGAGGTATTTACTGTTTCTGCCTCCGATGGAGATATACTGAATGTTACCGTAGAGAAAATAAGTGGTCCTGACTGGATAACCGTATCACCTGAGAATCTTGGTGATATTTCATCAGGTCAGAATAAAACATTTTCCATAACTGCCTTTCCCCCTGCTGGAGTAACAGGAGAATTTAATTATGTTGTAAGGGTTAGCTGTGCTCATGGAACACCATCTTACATAGATATTACAGGCACTATTGTTGTTGAGGAGCCCCCTCCACCTCCCCAGCCTCCTCCACCACCAGTTCTTATATCCCCTGAAAATGGTTCCAGTGTCAGCTGGACCCCGACTTTAATCTGGGAGGCATCTCAGGGAGCCACTTCTTATAACATTCAGATTCTTTCAAGAATAAGGAGAAGATTAAGGGTTGTTTATTCAGCCACGGAAATTACTTCAACTCAATATACAGTTCCAGAAGGAATTCTATCCCTTAATACTCTTTACTACTGGAGAGTTTGTGGTGTTAACTCTTATGGACAGAGTGATTGGTCAAGTATGTGGAGTTTTACAGTTACAAGTCTTGGACCCCAGCCTCCTCCACCACCAACTCTTATATCCCCTGAAAATGGAAGCATTGTTAGAACCTTAACCCCAACTTTTGAGTGGGAGGAAATATCAGATGCTGACTTATATGAATTATCGATAGAAGACTCCTCTCATACAGAAATCTATAATAACAATTCCATAATAACCACATCATTTACACTTCCAGAAGGTATTCTTTCAGATGGAAGTGTCTATTACTGGAGAGTAAAGGCACACAATAGTGATGGCTGGGGAGATTACTCTGATCAATGGAGCTTTACAGTTTCTCTCCCAACACCTCCATCTTCACCACAAAACCTTACAGGTGTAAGAGATGGTGAAAGTGTAGTTTTATCATGGGATCCTCCAGAGAATGATGGAGGCTCAAGCATTACAGGATACAGAATTTATAAAGGCACCTCCTCTGGTGAAGAAACTTTTCTTATAGAAGTTTCCAGCACAACCACTTCCTATACAGACACAGATGTTAGTGGTGGAAATACTTACTGGTACTATGTGACTGCTGTAAACTCTGTAGGTGAGAGCAACCCATCCAACGAGGTCAGTGTTTATATACCCCTCAATCCTCCTCCACCACCAACTCTTATATCCCCTGAAAATGGAAGCATTCTCGATACACTCACACCAACATTTATCTGGGAGGAAGCTAATAGGGCAACTTCATACAATCTTCAAATCCTCACAAGAATTAGAAGAAGAATAAGAGTTGTGTATTCAGTTAACGGTATATTAGATACACAGTTTACCATACCAGATGGGATACTTGAGGAAGGGGTTATGTACTGGTGGAGAGTTGCTGGAGTCAATGATGCAGGAGTAAGTTCTTGGTCCCAGATGTGGTCTTTCACTATCGCTGTGAACACATTGTCAGAAAACAATGTGATACTCGTGAATGATGCCTATACATCCTGTTTTAATTCAGCAATAATAAATTATAGAAGGTTTATGTTTTTTCTTTAAAATAAATCAGAAAATTATTTTAAAGAGATATCAAAGCACAATAAGACCCTAGGCCTGGGGTCTTATTGTATATTATTAGTGGTAAAATTTAAATAAGACAAAATTTTTAAAGAGGTGATGAATGAAAATACTTTTTTCAGATGTAACGTTAATTGGAACTATGGATGAGAAGGGGAGAGAAATAGAAAATGGGTTTGTTTTAGTTGATGGAAATAAAATTGATTATGTTGGAAGCGAAAAACCAGAGGGAAAATTTGATAGGGTTATAGATGGAAGGGGAAAACTTATGCTTCCTGGATTTGTGAATACTCATCATCACTTCTACCAGTCTCTCTTCAGGAATATAAAAGGAGTGAATGATCTTCCCCTTTTTCCATGGCTTACGACCCTTTATGAAATGTGGAAAAACATTGATGAGGAAGCAGTTCATATATCCACTATTGTTGCAATTCTTGAGATGATGAAGAGTGGAGTTACAACCACCACAGATCATCTCTATCTTGTTCCAGAAGGTAACAACTTTATATTTGATGCTCAGATTGAGGGCGGGGTAATGACAAAAGTTAGATTCCATCCAACGAGAGGGAGTATGTCCTTATCTAAAAAGGATGGTGGTCTTCCTCCAGACTCAGTTGTTCAAACCGAAGAGGAGATTTTAACTCATTCTGAAGAACTCATAGACAAATATCATAATCCAGAGAAATACTCAATGCTTAGAATTGCCCTTGCTCCATGTTCACCCTTCTCTGTAACCCCTGAACTTATGAAAGAAACGGTAAAACTTAGTGAAAAGAAGAATGTACTACTTCACACCCATCTTGCAGAAACTCTCGATGAGGAAAAATTCTGTCTTGAGAAGTTTGGAAAGAGACCTATCGATTACATGGAGGAGCTGGGTTGGTTGAATGAGAGAGTCTGGTTTGCCCATCTTGTGCATCTATCTGATGAGGACATAGAGAAACTTGTGAAATACGATGTTGGGATGGCACACTGTCCTACCTCAAACATGAAACTTGGCTCTGGCATTGCTCCAGTTACTAAAATGAAAGAAAGAGTAAGGATTGGTCTTGCAGTGGATGGAAGCTCAAGCAATGATACAGGAAATTTTCTTTTAGAGATAAGAAATGCTCTTCTCCTTCAGAGGGTTAGGTTCGGAGCAGACGCATTAACCACAAGAGAGGTTTTGAAGATGGCAACTATGGGGGGAGCAAGGGTTTTAAGAATGGATGACTATATTGGAAGTATTGAGCCCCATAAAGCAGCTGATTTAATAATGTTTGATTTGAATAGACTTGAGTTTTCCGGGGGTCTCAACGATTTATTAAGTATTCCGGTTATACTTGATGCGGGGAAGGTAGATTTTTCTATGATAAATGGCGAAATAGTAATTGAGAACGGAGAATTCACGATTTTAGACGAAAAAATATATATAGAGAAACAAAATAAAATTTCAAAGAAACTCCTTGAGAAATAATTTAAAGTGTAAAATCTTGGTTTAGAGAAGATTCCTGGTAGAATTAGGGTGTGAGGGTTTATGCTTTAGTTTCTGGAGGAGTTGATTCTTCTTTCTCTCTCTACCTTTTAAAGAGGAAAGGTTTTGATGTTGTATCTGTTTTTCTCTGGATGTATGAGGGGCAGAGTTATGTTAATGCAGAAAAAGTCTCGAAGAAGTTAGGTGCCCCCTTTCTCATTCTTGATGTAAGGGAGGAGTTTAAAAGGGAGGTCATTAAAAATTTTATTGAGGAATATAAAAGAGGAAGAACTCCAAATCCCTGTGTGATATGCAATGAAAGGGTAAAATTTAATCTTACAATAAACAAACTTCTTCAAAAAGAAGGAAAGATTGCAACGGGACACTATGCTCGTATTGAGGAAAAAGAGGGGAGATTTTTACTTAAGAAGAGCCTTTACAAGGATAAGGATCAGTCATACATGCTCTATAGACTCAAACAACATGAGCTTGAGAGAGTCATCTTTCCTCTGGGAAACTGGAGAAAGAGCAAAGTTAAAGAGAAGGTCCTTAAGCTTTCTCTTCTTGATGAGATTCCACCTGAAAGTCAGGATGTGTGCTTTGTCTATGGAGGAAAGAACAGGCTTCTTGAAGAAAGAATTGGAGAGAGGGAGGGATTAATTGTTCATGTTTCTGGTAAAGTCCTTGGAAAACACAAAGGGATTCAATTCTTTACCATAGGGCAAAGATCTGGACTTAATATTTCCTGGAGTGAGCCTCTCTATGTAGTAAAGATTGTTCCAGAGGAGAACAAAGTGATCGTGGGGGAGAAAAAGGTTGCCTTTAAAAAGAGTTTTGTTGTGCGTGATTTAAACTGGATTTACTTTGATTCACCGCCAGATGTGTTCAATGCAAAAGTAAAGACAAGATACAAAGGAGAGGAGAGGGAAGGAGAGATTAGAAAAATAGGAAAAGAAAGATTTAAGGTGACTCTTAAAGAGGAGATTTTTGCAGTGACTCCAGGACAATCTGGTGTTTTTTACAAAGATGATTATGTAATTGGTGGGGGAATTATAGATGAGGTTGAGTGATTAAAAGTTTTTGATTTTTCTCTTTACATCTTCAAAGGAGTTTTCCACGATTATTGGCTCTCCTACACTTTTCATTGCAGATTCAACATCTTTAAGACCGTTTCCTGTGACTATAACAACGATTGTTTCATCCCTGTCAATCTTTCCTTCATTTAACATCTTGATTAATCCGGCAAGTCCTGTAACTCCTGCCGGTTCCCCGAATACTCCAGTTAATTTTCCAAGGAAGGGAATGGTGGAGAGTATCTCTTTATCTGAAACTGATATAAATTTTCCGTTCCATTTCCTTGCATACTTCAATGCCATTGTTCCGTTCCTCGGTATTCCCACTGATATGGAATCTGCAATGGTTTTTGGGTTTTTAAGCGGAGCGACTCTTTCTTTTCCCTCATTGAAAGCTTTAACAATGGGAGCAGAACCCTCTGCCTGAACTCCTATAACCTCTGGAATTTTATCTATAAGACCAAGGGTGTATAAATCATAAAATCCCTTATAAACTCCACCATATATAACCCCGTCTCCTACAGATACAAAGACTTTATCTGGAGCTTTTCCACCAAGTTGCTCCCATATTTCAAGAGAAACGGTTTTTTTACCTTCCAGGGTGTATGGATTAAAGGCTGTGTTTCTGTTATACCAACCGAATTCCTCTGATGCCTTTATACACAAATCAAAGGCGTCATCGTAAGTTCCATTTACACTAAAAACTGTGGATCCAAAGACAAGGAGCTGAGCAATTTTTGCCTTTGGGGCAGTTTTTGGGACAAATATAAAAGAGGGAAGTCCTACACTGGCTGAAATTCCTGCAAGAGACGATGCTGCATTCCCTGTTGATGCAGTGGTTATTGCTTTTGCTCCTCTCTCCAGTGCCTTTTTAACAGCGACAGCAGAGGCTCTATCCTTTAAAGATGCCGTTGGATTTTTACCGTCATCCTTTATGAAGAGATTTTTAAGATTAAGTTTTTCCCTTAAACGTTTAACTTCGTATAGGGGAGTCCAGCCGATAGATAATGGTGGAAAAGTTCCTTTTTCTTCAACTGGAAGAAGTTCCATGTATCTCCATATGTTTAAGGGTCTCTCTTTTAATTTTTTGGGAGTAAATGTTTCTTTTATCCTTTCATAATCATATATGACCTCAAGGACACCATCATATCCACACTTGGGACATGTATAGGTTACCTCATCTGGTGAATATTCAGTTCCACACAGCACACACTTGAGTTTTTTTACAAAAGACATACAATCCTCCTTTTACAAAACGAGCATCATTCCAATGGCGGCAATTATTCCCATGGCTCCACCAAACATAAATGTAGCCACAGGAGAAATTCTCTGCCAGAGAATCCCTGCAATTAAAGATGCAGGAAATAGACCTATACCAACAAGTGTTGCATGAAGTCCTATAAGTGTTGCCTTTAAATCCTTTGGTGCAATGTCAGATACAAGTGCCTTGGAGACTCCTTCAGTAAGCCCCATGTAGATTCCATATATTCCAAAGAGAATGTATATAAACAGTGGATTCTTTGTGAGTGAAAAGAGTATGTACACGAGTCCATAAGTAAGATAACCGATAACAATTATCCATTTTCTACCAATTCTATCTGAAAGTCTTCCTGCAGGATAGGAGAAGAGTGCATAAACTGCATTGTAGGTTAAGTAGAGTAGAAGCACTGAAACTACAGAGAAACCTATGGTTTTTGCCCTGAGGAGAAGGAATTGATTTGATGAATTCCCAAGGGTAAAGATAAAGGTTACAATTAAAAATCCCTTCAGTTTTGAAGGAAGTTCCTTCCACTTAAAGACGAGTTTCTTTGCAAGTTTCCCTCCCCCGGTTTCTCTGGCAAAGAAGAGAACAACGATACCGAGAATTGCAGGGATAAGGCTTAAGAGAAGTAGAGATTTAAATGCAGGTAGATAATTCTTTAATACTTCTGTGCTCCCCTTTATTGATTCAAGTTCGTATCTTCTCATAAACCATATTGCAATAAGTACTCCAGTGAATGCTCCAAGGGTATCAAGAGTTCTATGAAGGCCAAAAGCTGCTCCCCTCTTCTCCTTTACTGATTCTGCAATAAGTGCATCCCTTGGAGCTGTTCTTAATCCCTTTCCAAATCTATCTGTTATTCTTCCAAGAAGCACTCCAGGCCAGCTTGACGCAAGAAACATAAGCACTTTCCCAATAGTTGATGAGGAATATCCAAGTATTGCAAGGGGTTTTCTCTTCCCAATCTTGTCTGAGATATGACCGGAAAAGACTTTAAGCAAGCTTGCAAGACTCTCAGCAATTCCCTCAATAACTCCTATTATCTCTGGTCCTGAACCAAGAGCAACCAGATAGAGAGATATTAAGGGATAGAACATTTCACTACTTACATCTGTTAAAAAAGAGGTTATACCTGTAATAATTACGTTAATCATGATTCTCCTCCTCAATGGTAAGTATTGTTCCTTTTCCTTTTACACTTATATAAATTCTACCATTACCACCTTCTTTTGCATACACACCTTTCCCTATTTTTTTAAAGTTTTTACCATCAAAAAGTGTGTATGGGGTGCTGAATCTCACTTCAACATAAAAGTCAGGTGGGATTTCAATTTTTCCCATAAATGACACTGAATCTATGTCCACCTTGACGATACTTTCCTTTTTCCCCAACTTCATATTTAGATGTAGAGCTTTTCCCTTTATTTTGATTTCTTTTACAGGAATTTCTAAGAGGTTTATATCTCCTTTTAAAACTTTTCCTCTCACAAAGATCTTCGAGTTAACACCTTTATTTATGTAAAGTTCCCACTCATTCCTTTCATAATCATTTTCGAAGAAGCCCACTTCCTTTACTGTAAAAAGTGAAATTCCGTTTTTAATCAGATACTTGTGAAATAGTTTAACAGGAGCATAGTAATCAAAAATAAATAGGTTTTCCCCCACAGTTGCTCCTATCTTCAATTTTCCACTTGTAAGTGTTAAATATGAGTGAAATTCTTTCTCCTCCCCTTTAATTCTTTCAATTATTGATTCTGAGAAAGGAACTTCTCTATTTTTTTCCAATTTCAAAAGATACAGACTGAAGGAAAAAAGCAAAAAAAGGATTAAAAAGGTTACAAGGATTGATACCTTTAATTTAATTCCAGACAGAACTGACAGGCAGAGTATTAGAGCAAAAGATAGAGCGATGAAGTACGGGTTTGTAAAGAGGTAATAGGTGTTCCATCTGAAGATGTATGTTAATCCAAAGAGAAAAAGGATTGAAATTAGAAAGAAAAGCCATCTAAATTTTTTCATAGGAGAACCTTTGCCTTAAAAGGGAGAAGACAAATATCAATGAGAGGATGATAACAATAGTTGCGCCAGAAGGAAGGTTCGTATAATAGGAAATGGTTAATCCAAAGAAGCTGGAGATAACCCCAAAAACCACTGAATAAATTATCATTTCCTTAAAACTTCTACTTATAAGACGCGCAGAAGCTGCGGGAATAACGATAAGGGCTGAAATCAAAACTATTCCAACTGTTTTTGTTCCAATCACAACTATAAGAGAGAGAAATATGAGGAAAAATGTATCTATAAGGGTAACATTTATCCCTCTTGCCTTTGCACACTCCTCGTCAAAGGAAATCATCGTCATATCCTTAAATACAATAATTGCAAATATTAAAAACACAATACCTACAACAGAGGAAAGCAGGAGGTTTGATAAAGAGACTGATAATATACTTCCAAATAGGTAGGTTATAAGCTCAGGTTTGTATCCCCTTGTGAGGCCAAAAAGGATTATTCCTATTGCCATACTCACAGGGAGAAAAATCCCTATCACTGTATCCATAAAGAGGGAGGTTTTATGAAATAGGTAACCTATTCCGAGGGAAACAAGGGAACCCACAGCCATGGCTGAGAGGAAGGGATCAACAGAGAGGAAGAAACCAAGAGCAACACCTGAAAGGGATGCATGGGCTATGGCATTGGCGTAGAAAGACATTTTCCTTAAAACCACAAAAACACCTATAAAACCAGCAAGGGCACCGGTTATAATTCCAGCTATTATCGCTCTTACCATAAATGGATAGCTAAACATCACCATCCTCCACAAAAAGTTTACAGGGTCCATCTTCGGGACAGGGTTTGTGTTTGTAGATTCCCATCTCCTTACCGTAGAGAGACTCAAGAGATTTCTCAGACAGCACCTCCCGTGGTTTTCCAAAACAAACCATTCTCTTATTTAAACACAAAACTTTATCTGCAAACCTGTCCACAACTGTTACATCATGAGATACGAGAATTATGGATATCTTAAGCTCCCTGTGAAGGAAGTTGACAAGTTCATAGAAGGTTTTTTCTCCTGAAATGTCTATACCCGATAGAGGTTCATCCATTATTAGAATCTCAGGAGATCGAACAAGTGCCCTTGTTATAAAAACTCTCTGGAGCTGTCCACCTGATAATTCTCCAATGAGTTTTTTTCTTAAATCCTCTATTCCCAGTAAAGAGAGGAAGTTATTTACTATCTCCTCCCTTCTTTCCACCTTTCCTATGGATAGGTTTATGAGTTCCTCAACTGTTATTGGAAATTCCCTCTCGTGAAGGAATTTCTGTGGCACATATCCAATCCTTTCCCTCTCCTTCCGTGAGAGTTTTCTTATGTCTTTTCCAAATATATGGATTTCACCTTTAAATGGGATTAATCCAAGTATTGCCTTAAGAAGAGTAGACTTACCTGCACCATTGGGTCCGATTATTATTAAAAATTCACCTCTATCAAGCTGAAAGTTTATGTTATCCAGTATTTTTCTTCTCCCAAACTCAACACTTACCCCCTTAACATCCACAATCTTCACTTAAAGCCTCCAGTATGGTGTTTAGATTATAATTCATAAGTTTTATGTATGAATCCCTTCCAGGTGTTCCGCCCAGGGGATCAAGGGAAAATACTTTTATACCCGTATCGATGGCAATCCCATCAACCACAGATGAAGAGAGTTGAGGTTCTATAAAAAGCGCTTTAACATTCTCCTCTCTTATAATATCCTCAATCTCTGCTATCTTTTTTGGTGTTGGTTCTTTTCCCGGGGAGTTTTCAATGACAGAGAGAACATTTAACCCATACTCCCTGGCAAAGTAAAGGTATGCGGGGTGATATGTAATTATCTTTTTTGTCTCAAGTTTATCTATGGATTTTTTTATCCTGTTATGAAGTTTGAATAGTTTTTCCCTGTAGTCTATAAAGTTTTTCTCGATGACCTCTTTATATTCTGGAAATTCCTTTATGAGAGAATCTTTTATCACCTCACACTCCTTTATAGCATAAGGGATGGAAAGCCAGAAGTGAGGATTGTTATTGATGGGAGTTAAACTCCTGTTCACATTAACAATATTTTTAACACCAACACTTTCTGCGCTTGATATAATCCACTCGTCAAGTCCAAAGTCGTTATAGAAGATGATTCTGCTTCCCTCAATTTTTTTAACTTCTCCCGGTGTTAAGGAGAATGTGTGAGGACTTTCCCCTGGAGGAACTATAAGGTTTACCTCAATGTCCGTTCCATCCACCAGATTCCTTACAAAGTCATATACAGGAAATATTGTGGCTGATACCACCTTTTTCTTAACTTCTCTTTTGCCACACCCTGAAAAAATAACCACAAGTAGAATCACAAAAATGAAAATTCTTTTCATAATTCAAAAATACCTCAATTTTAAAGACTAATCAACCTTTTGTTAAAATAGTTTTCTCAAAATATATGTGATTATCCCGATAAGGGAAAGTACAATAAATACCTTTAACATACCGAGAAGCAGGATATTTAAGCCTATCCCAATTCCTCCTGTATTTCCATATTTCATTACAAGCTCAAGAAGGACACCTCCTGCAACAACAGATGCAATTTGTCCTGATGTGTTTGCTCCTATGGCGTGCATAAGAAGGAAGTTGTGTTTATCCTCCTCTCTCCCTATCTGATGAACAAGCCTTGCAGACATGGGAAAAGAGGATAATCCTGCAGCTCCAATTAATGGATTTACCTTTATTCCAAATAAAAGGAGCAGTTTACCTAAGAGTATTCCAACAACTGTTGAAAGGGAGAATGCCACAAGACCCAGAATGAATATAAGGAGAGTTTCTCTTGTTAAAAAAATACTCGCTTTCATGGTGGAACCAACTGCAATTCCAAGAAAAAGGGTCACAATTCCAGAGAGGTACTCCTTTGCTGCTTTTGCAAGCATGTCTGTTGCTCCAGAAGTAGAGAGTATGTTTCCAAACATTAGAAAGCCCACAAGGGGAATACTCATGGGGCTTACCACTGCAGAGATGATTATTATTAAATAAGGAAACAACTTTTCCATAAAAGGAGATACTTTCACCCTCTCTGTGTCCATTCGCACTTTTCTCTCTCTTTCTGTTGTGAGAAACTTCATAATGGGTGGCTGGATCAGTGGAACAAGCGCCATATATGAATATGCTGCGAGGGTTACAGGACCAAGAATTTTTGGTGCGAGTTTGCTGGTTACGAATATGGATGTTGGTCCGTCTGCACTTCCAATTATTCCAATGGATGCGCTCTGAAAGAGAGTAAACCCGAGGAGAAGAGCAATGATCATTGCACCAAATATTCCGAACTGCCCAACTGCTCCAAACACAACCATCCAGGGTTTTTCAATAAGAGGCTTAAAATCAATCATTGCACCAATGCTTATAAATATAAGGAGCGGAAAGAGTTCATTTTTTATTCCATATCTAAAGAGAATGTCAAATATTGATCCAGTTTCTCTTAAAGGAGAAAAGGGCAGGTTTACAAGAAGGATTCCAATACCTATGGGAAGTAGAAGTAGAGGCTCATACTTCTTCTTTACAGAGATAAAAACAAGGGATAAACCCACAGCTATCATTATCAATTCTTTAATCGTAGGTAGATAAAGGAAATTTCCCATCTCTTATATTCTACCACCACTCACTTTTTTGTGTGAAACTCAACAATGTCCTTATCTTTGAGTACCTGATTTTTAAACACTCTCTGTCCGTCAAATTTACTTGATCCCCAGAGCCTTGCATACTTTAATTTCCTTGCTATTTCCTTGTGCAGTCTCTCTGCTGCATCATAAACTGTTGCTCCCTCCTTGAGGATAATGGGATCCTTAAAGTCAGGAGGTTTCCCCGGCTCCTTTGTGTAAACTCTTATGATACCCAACTCTTCAAAAAGAACTCTCTTTAACTCATCAAGGTCTTTTTCGTCAAAAGATGAGCCAGAGAGAACCTTTAATGAAAGATTGGATTTTACTAAATCAACATCCTCAGCCTCATCTTTTTTATTTATAAAGACAATTCCCTTCTTTTTTATCATTCCAAATATTCCTTCTTCAGAGGGTTCTCTAACCACCTCAATTTTTTTCTCCCGGAGAAGTTCAGTTAATTTCTTAAATTCCTCTTCAATGTTTAGGTCAAAAGAGAGAACAATAAGCACAAGATCTGAGTTTCTTACTATCTCCACAACCCAGAAGGGAATACTACCCTCTGCAATGGGGGGTAAATCGACCATTTGAAGCTGTATGTCTTCGAAGGGAACCATTCCCACACATGGAGTTTTTGTAGTAAAGGGATAATCTCCTATCTCTGGTCTTGCATTTGAAAGCATCGAAAGAATTGTGGATTTTCCAGTATTGGGTGGACCCACAAGCACAATCTGTCCTGCTCCCTCTTTTTCTATGTGAATGAAATTTCTCTTTCCACCACGCTTTTTCTCGTTTTCCAGCTCCTCCCTGAGTTTTGATATTCTTGCCTTTATTTCCGCCTGAAGTTTATCAGTTCCTTTGTGTTTTGGCATTATTGCATACATCTTCTTTAAGACCTCAATCTTTTCTTTTATGGTCTTCTTTTCCCTGTACTCTCTTTCCAGTTGGTAAAACTGTGGTGGAAGATTTGCTGGCATTTTAAGGTAGAATCACCCTATCCCCTATCCTTACCTTTCCTCCAGTTATTACTTTTCCAAACCTTCCTTCTCTGGATACAATGTAAGGCTTTCCCGCGTTTACAAATTTTTCCTTGCCTATCTCTGTTATTAAGATCTCTGCCTTCCCTATCCTCAATTTTTTCCCCTCCTTCAACAGAAATGGAGGTATACCCATTATCATTATATTCTCTGTCATATCAAACGGATTTATAGTTTTCCTTATTTTTTCTGGCACATTCTTCATACACTCTATTGGAAAGATGGAGACTTCTCTCTCTGTTCCAGCATGAACATCACCCTCAACTCCAGAACCTTTTATCAAATTTATCTCTTCTCTTTTTTCCTTTAACCCTCTTTTCTCACTCTTTGCCACCTGAAGAACAATTCCTTCATACTCGTAATCCCTCTTTACATGCCCACTTTTCCCGCCGCTTTTCTCCATCAATTTAATATCTCCAATACTTACCCATCTATCGACCCTTTTTATCATGTCATACATATTGAGAAGAGCAAAAGTGACACCTGTTATTGCCTCTATCTCCACTCCTGTTTTTCCAACATTTTTTACAGTCCCTTTAACTTCGATAATGCCTTCATCAAAGAGGGTTGTTTCAAACTCTATGTTTGTTATAAGAAGAGGGTGACAGAAGGGAAGAATCTGAGGGACCATCTTCACTCCAAGCATGCCAACAGTTTCAGAAACAGTTATGACATCTCCTTTCTCAGTTTTTCCCTCTTTTATAAGTTTTATAACCTCTGGCGTTGTAAATAGTCTTCCGATGGCGGTGGCTTTCCTCTCTGTATCTTTCTTTTTTCCAACATCAATATTTTTCATCCCCCAATCCTCCTTATAGATGTTTCTGGTTCCTTCTCGTCCATAAGATATGAGAAGGGTTTATTGTATATTATTTCTCTTATTTTTTCTCTTATGTAGTCTCCACTTTTTCCTTCCCTTAGGGGTTTTTTGAGGTTGAACTTTAATTCCCTTGATAGACATGGATATAGAAAGCCATCAGATGTGAGTCTTACTCTGTTGCACTTATCACAGAAATTGTGAGATATCGGGGATATAAATCCAATGACAACTCCGTTTTCTTTTATTCTGTAGTATACGCTGGGACCCTCGCCCATCTTCTTATTGTATTTTTCTATACTCCACCTCTTTGATAGAATCTTAACAAGTTCATCCTGAGGTACATACTCCTTTTTCCACAAATCTTTATTGGAGAAGGGCATAAGTTCTATAAACCTTATGGGAAAGGAAAGAGAGGAGGCAAACTCCACAAGTTTCTCCACTTCATCAAGATTGCTCCTCATAAGCACAGTATTTAACTTTATATTTACATTATTCCTTTTTCCCTCTCTGAGTCCCTCAAGCACATTCTTTAATCCGTCAACACCGGTAATTTTTATAAATTTCTCCTTGTCCAGTGTGTCAAGACTTACATTTACAGACACCCCTGTTTTTGAAAAAATGGGAATGAATTTAGTTAAAAAGTACCCATTTGTTGTTATAGATAATTTTTCCACCCCTTTTAGTTTTATTAACTCAAAGAACAACTTCTCTATGTCTTTTCTTATAAGAGGCTCCCCGCCAGTTATTCTTACTTTTTTGATTCCAAGGGAGACAAATATTTTTATAAGTTTCAGTATTTCTTCGTATCTCAGTATTTCATTGTGTGGAATGTATTTGAATTTTTCTCTCGGAACGCAATAGAAGCACTTAAAATTACATCTATCGGTAACAGATATTCTTAAATAATCAATTTCTCTTCCAAATCTATCCTTCATTTTTCTGGCGGATGGGGCGGGATTCGAACCCGCGAGGCAGGATTTACCCACCTACCGCATTTCAAGTGCGGTGCCTTCAACCACTCGGCCACCCATCCTTCCTTTAGGAGGGTTTTTCCCTCCTAATTGATTACTCCAACGTTATTGCACCAGTTGGACATGCATCTACGCAGAGTCCGCACTCAATGCATGCCTCTGGATGAACTACATAAGCCTTTCTCTCGTCTCCTTCACCTCTCATCTCGAATACATTGGGATCTACAGGACAGACATTTACACACTCTTCATCACCTGTGCATTTCTCATGGTCAATAATTGGTCCAGGCATGTCTCACCTCCTAAAATATTCTCTAATACATTTTATCATATTTGTTATAATAGATTTAAAAAATAACATTTTGAGGAGGAAGAGATGAAAGAAAAGACAATAGGGGAATATATTGAGGAGTTATCCTCCTCGTCACCCACTCCAGGGGGAGGTAGTGTTTCTTGTTTCCTGCTCTCTCTTTCCTCTTCTCTGTCAGAAATGGTCTGTGGACTAACTCCAAGCCTTGAGAGGTACATGCCTGAATTAAAGAAGCTTTCAGAAAGGTTTTTAAAACTCGCACAGATGGATGAAGAGGCTTTCAACAAGGTAATGAAAGCTTATTCCCTTCCAAAGAAAACTGAAGAGGAAAAGAAGAAAAGAAAGGAGGCTATTCAGAAAGCACTGAAGGAAGCAACTGATGTTCCACTTGAAGCAATGAAGAAAGCGAAAGAGATTATTCCTTTTGTTGAAATTTTGTTAAAGGATGGTAATAAAAATGCTATATCCGATGTGGGTGTATCTGCTGTAACTCTTAAAGCCGGAGTTATGTCTGCATACCTTAATGTTCTTATAAATTTGAAGTATATAAAAGATGAAAAGTATAGAGAGAAAACCTTTAAAGAGGCAAATGAAATATTAAAATATGTAAGAAAATGGGGAAGCGATGTGTTTGATTCCATGAAAAAGATAATTGCTTCCTCTTAAAGCTCTTTGAGTATATTTATAAGTGCATATTTGATGTGTTCGTAGGTAAGTCCACCCTGCAAGTATCCGATGTATGGAGGGGAGAGTGGCGCATCGAAGGAGAACTCTATAGACGAGCCCTGAGAGAAGGTTCCTGCTGCCATTATAACATCTTCATTAAAGAAGTCTTCCGTCATGGGTTCAAGTATGGCATCAGAATCTATTGGTGAGTAGTTTTGAACAAGCTGTGCAAATTTTATAAGTTTCTCTCTGTCCCCAAACTCAATTCCAAGAATTATATCCCCCCTCTCTTCATTCCACCCTGGAAACACTCTAAAGCCCATATCTTCAAGTACTTTTGAGGCAAGAGTTATACCCTTTAGAGTCTCTCCAACTATGTGAGGGGAGAGAAATAATCCGAGAAAGGCGTATCTTTTAAAGGAAATTTGAGCTCCCCCCTCCTTTCCTATTCCAGGAGATGCAAGAAGAGAAGCACACCTTTCTATTAAGTCCTTTCTTCCAGCTATATAACCTCCAGAGGGGGCAATGCCTCCGCCAGGATTTTTAGTGAGGGATCCCGCAACAATATCAACGCCAAAATGTGTTGGTTCGCTATCCTCCACAAACTCTCCATAGCAGTTATCTACAAAGATAATACAGTCCCTCTTTACACCCTTAATATTTCTTACGAGTTCACCAATCTCTCTATTTAAAAGAGATCTTCTTCCTTTAGTGTATCCCATAGATTTCTGAATGAAGACAACCCTCGTCTCATCTCTTAAAACTTTTTTAAAATCCACCTCTTCCTCGAATATGTTTACCTCTCTGTAGGATACCCCAAAATCCTTTAACGAAAGAGGAGAGGGCTTAAGTCCAATGGTTCTCTCTATAGTGTCATAAGGTCTTCCTGTTATTGAGAGTATCTCATCTCCCTTTTTTAAGATGCCGAACAGTGCTATGGATATTGCATGACTTCCTGAAGCAATTTGACTTCTTACAAGACTGTCCTCTGTTCCAAAAACATGGGAAAAAATCTTTTCGAGTTTGTCTCTTCCTGTATCGTAAAATCCATATCCTGTGGAGTCTGAGAAATCCGTTTCTCTCACTTTATACAGTCTAAAGGCCTCAATCACCCTCTTAAAATTCTTAAATCTTATTTTCTCTATTCTCTCAAAAACCTCTTTTATTTGTTCTTCTTTTTTTTCTACAAATTCTTCCATTTCTCTTTCACCTTCTTTAAAACTTCCTCAGCTAGTTCATAAGGGTTTTTATCTGTTACATCTATTATAATTGCGCCTTTCTCTTTCCTTAGCCAGATGATCTGTCTTCTTGCATACTCCTTTGTTCTCTTCTTTATCCTTCTTTTACACTCCTCAAGGGAAATTTCTCCTGAAAGGTAGAGAAGTATCTCCTCATATCCTATTGCCTTTTTTGATGTTTTTGAGAAGCCCCAATATTCCTTTATTCTCTTAACTTCATCCACAAAACCCATATCAAACATCCTATCCACTCTATCCTCTATTCTTTTGTAAAGTTTCTTTCTGTCCATTAAAAGTATAAACTTTAAAGCATCATACCTTTCCTCTTCTCCAAAAAAAGAAGATATAGGTTTTTTATAAATTTCATAAACTTCAAGTCCTCTGATTATCCTCTTTCTATCCTTCGGGGAAACTTTCCCTGCAAAAACTGGATCGACCCTTTTTAATTTCTCGTAGAGGGTGTTTAGACCTAATTTTTCTACCTCTTCCTCAATTTTTTTTCTTACCTCTTTTTTACTACCAGGTGGTTCAAAGGAGAGAAGAGTTCTTAAATAGAGCCCTGTACCTCCAACAAGTACAGGAATTTTACCCCCTTTATAAATAGAATCTATAATCTTTTCTGCCATTTCTTTAAACCTACCTGAAGAAAACTCTTCGTTAGGGTTTACAACATCTATCATATGATGTGGAATTCCCCGCATCTCTTCCTTTTTAATTTTATTTGTGCCTATATTCATGAATCTATAGACCTGAAATGCGTCAAAGGAGATAATCTCTCCAGAAATTTCTTTTGCAACAAGTATTGAAATCTCAGTTTTACCAACAGCAGTGGGTCCTGTTATCACAATTAAAGGAGTTCTCATCAAGTGAATAATACCATAGAGAGTTGCCATGGTGATAAAATTAATCTGTGGAGAATTTTGACTGGAGGGAAAAACTTAAGAAAGTCCCGGATAAACCAGGAGTTTACATATTTTACAACGAAGTTAGAGAGGTAATATATGTTGGAAAGGCCACCTCTCTTAGAGAGCGTATGAGGAGTTACACATCAGAAAGTGGTGTTGTCTTTCCAAAGGATAGGCTTTTAAGAAAAAGCATCCACGATTTTGAATTTATTGTCACCTCATCACCGTCTGAAGCTCTTCTACTTGAGGCAAATTTAATTAAAAAGTATAAACCAAGATTCAATGTAAGACTCAAAGACGATAAATCGTATCCTTATTTGAAAATTGTTAAGGATGAATTTCCATACGTCATTGTTACAAGGAAGCTTAAAGATGATGGCTCACTTTATTTCGGTCCATACACAAATGTTAAAGCCTTAAGAAGAGTTTTAAGTATCTCAAGAAAACTTTTTCCACTCAGAAGATGCAAGGGAAAGCTGCCGAAGAAAAAGTGCATATATTATGATGTTGGAGAATGCAGTGGACCATGTATTGATAAGATTGACAGAGAGGATTACCAGAAAATCGTGAAGGATTTCATCTATTTTATTCAGGGAAGAGTGGGAAAACTTAAGAATTCTCTTAAAAGGGAGATGGAAATGGCAGTCAAGAAATTAGAGTTTGAGAAAGCTGCCATTTTAAGAGATAGAATAGAATCCATTGAGAAGGTGTTTTATAAACAGAGGGTACTCTTAAACAAGAATATCTCCTTTGATGTGGTTTTCCTTTTTGTAAAAGATGAGAAACCATTAATTGAGTATATGGAGGTGAGAGAGGGGAGACTCACCTTTGAAAAGTCCTTTGAGATTACTGATAGTAAAGACAGAGGAGAGATAGTCTCATCATTCATATCCCAGATTTATTCAAAGAGGGTGGATGCTCCTTACGAAATTATCACAAATGTAAGAATAAGGGAAAAAGATGAATTAGAAATGTTTTTAAAAGTGAAGTTTGGCCATAATGTAAAAATCAGACTACCAAAAAGAGGCTTTAAGAGGGAAGTGCTTTCCCTTGCAGAAGAGAATGCAGAGGAGCACTGGAAGGAAACATTCATTCCTACGAGAAAAGAGACGCTTATCAAGGTTAAAGAGTTACTTGGGCTCAAAAGAATTCCAGAGTATATTGAGGGGTATGATATATCAAACATTAGCGGGGTGGATGCCGTAGGGTCTTTGGTAGTTTTTCATATGGGAAAGGAAAAGAAGGAATACTACAGAAGATTTAAAATAAAATTTACAAAGGGCCCGGATGATTACGCCATGATGATGGAGGTTTTAAAAAGAAGGTTCCTTCACATAAAGGATGAGAGATTTCCATGGGAGCCAGATTTAATACTTATTGATGGGGGCAAAGGACAGCTCTCTGTGGCATTGAAGGTTAAAAAAGCTCTTAAACTCCCTTACAAATTTATATCCATTGCCAAAAAGGAGGAGATACTATTCTTTGAAGATTTTAGTAAGCCTTTGATTCTTCCAAAGGACTCAAGAGTTCTACATCTTTTTCAGAGAATAAGGGACGAAGCCCACAGATTTGCAAAAGCCTATTTTGAGCTTTTACACAGAAAAAGGGGGATTAAGAGCTAATCACATACTTATTAATACTTAAAGGCACTTCCACCTATGAACTCTCTTAATATTGAGGTAGGCGGAACCTCATCAGATGTTAATGGAGCAAAGTGGTACAAAAAGATAAGTAATCTCAAAGCTTCACTATACTCCCTTTTGTTGTAGCTTATGGTTCGTAATGAGATCTCGGCATAGGTTCTAAGAATGGAAAGTTCATAAACAAGTGCAGAGTTAAACATTACATCTGCATTCTCCTGATAGGGAAAAATATACTTTTCTTCACCTCTTATAACACCCTGCCACCTCTTTATTGTTTCAATGGCAGGTATTCCTCTGAAATGTGTGTCCCTTACTATTCTTCTTATAAGTCTCGTATCTCTTGTTGGTATCCTGTTGATTCTATCTATGTTTAGTTGTGTCAGAGCACTTACATATATTTTAAATTTTTTCTCTTCCGGGATTCTATCGGTTAGTTTGGGATTTAATCCATGAATTCCTTCTATCATAAGGATTCCATTATCTGGAAGATGAACTTTTTTCCATTTCTCACTTTTTCCTGTTAAGAAGTTGTATCTTGGAAGCACTACCTCCTCTTTGGATAGAAGTTTCTCTATGTGATCCTGAAGAAGTCTATAATTTAAGGCCTCGATGGTTTCGTAGTCAGGTTTACCATCCTCACCAATGGGAGTTTTTTCTCTATCAACAAAATAGTTATCTGTAGATATAAGAAGAGGCTTAAGTTCATTCACTCTTAAATGTATCTCAAGTTTCTTTGCAAAAGTGGTTTTTCCTGATGAACTCGGTCCTGCAATTAGTATTACCTTTGCTTTCCTCTCCTTTATTCTATCAGCTATATCTGAGATCTTTTTCTCGTGCAGGGCTTCCTGAACTTTAATCAATCTTGAAGCTTCCCCTTTTACAATTGTTTCATTCAAATCTCCCACATACATAATTTCAAGGGCTTTAATCCATCTTTTTGATTCCTGAAAAGTATCAAAGAGCTTTCTTCTATCAACAACTTCTGAAATCTTGAAGGGATTTTCTCTCTCTGGAAGGAGAATAAGAAAACCAGGAGGGTAAGAAACAAGATCAAAGACCTTTAGCATGCCTGTTCTTGGAAGAAGGGGACCAGCAAAGTAAGCTGCGTATCCATCTATGGAATATAGAGGAATGACCTCTCTTGAAAGATACTTGAGAAGTCTTATATCATCGAATCTTTTTTCTCTTACGAGCCTTCTTATGGCTTCTTCCTTTGTAAGTTCAATTTTTTCAATAGATTTATCCGCTTTAATGACTTCTAACAGGAAGTTCTTTATCTTAGATACCGTTCCCTCGTCTATTTCCTCTTCCTCGATCTCACCGTATAGAGCATCTCCATAGGAATGTTTTATAGAAACATTTAGATTTGGAAACAGTTTTCTTACAGAGAAGGAGACTAAAAAAGCAAGAGTTCTTTCATATGTCCTTCTTCCCTCCCTGTCTTTAATACTTAATAGCTCTATGGACGAGATTTCCTCCACCTCATCAAGAAATCCCATTCTCTGGTTGTTTACGATGGCACAGGTATATGGATAATCTTTATTTTTTACTAATTCAAGAAGTCTCTTTCCCATACTTTCATTCAATCATTACCCACTGGTTTTATATAATTAAAATGATGCAACCATGAAGATAGAGTCAAAGAGAATTATTTTATTGTTTATTCTAATCTTGCTTGTTTTTATAACTGATTGTATTCCAGTTGTTCCTGTTAAATTTAAACCAAATCTTATAATTGATGCTTTATATTATGATTATCTGAAGGATAAGCTTACTTATGGAGATGTGGTGTATGTTACTTTGGTTAGAGCAAATGCCTCAGAGCCCCTTGATGAGAGTAAATTCTTATTTAGAATAAATAAACTCAAAGCTATAGACGATTCTCGTATAAAAAAAGCAGTGGTTTTTTCATCACTTGAGGATTTGATTAAATACATTGATGAACTTCCCGGCTCCGTTGAATGGATTAGTTATAATACAGAGAGAAAAATAACTCCCTCCTCAGAGAACCTCAACATTTTAGAGTCTATAGCCAAGTTTTCAAATATTGTTCACAGGCACGGTAAAAAGATGGGATGGGCTCCCGTTGTTAGCCTCATAGATTCTCTAAACGAGAATGGCATACTTAAAGAGATACTTCCCCTGCTTGATAGTATAGGATATCAGGGACAGAATATTTTACTTTCTCGTGGAGTGAAAGGTTTTGAAGAGAATGTAGAGGAAAAGAGCCAATTGTTTAAGAGGTATAATCCAGATATAAAAGTGAAGGTGCAGCTTGTCTTAAGGAAGAACAGAAAGGAAGATATAGTTGAGGGTTTTAGAAGAATAGAGGATTGTATAGATTATGCTGTGATTTTTTGTTACGGGAATCCACAGGAAAATGTACCTATCTTGGAGGAGATTATAACAGGTCTTAGGAGTGTCTATAATTGACAAAGAAACATTTATTTTTTAAAATTTGTTTGCAGTGAAGATTAAAGCCCTTTTATTTTTCAATCTGGAGGAAATAGTTTTTGAGAGGTAAGAAACTTGTCTCAATAAGTTTCATAATAATTACAATTACACTTCTTAGTAGAATTCTTGGCTTTGTAAGAGAGGAGACCATTGCATACTTTTTTGGAACGACCTTTGTCTCTGATGCCATGAAGATTGCTACATACATACCATTTACCATTTCCCATCTTCTTGTGGCAGGGATTCTCTCTGCAGTTTTTATACCTGTTTTTACAGATTTTCTTGTTGAAAAGAAAGAGGATGAGATGTGGGAGGTCTTCAATACCCTCTTTAACACAATCGTCATTATTTTTCTCATCCTATCTGTTATCTTTTTCATCTTCTCCCGTCAGGTAGTTTACATGATGGCACCCCATGCTTCAGAAGATATGCTTAAATTGGCCACCCTCATGTTTAAAATACTTATTCCTCAGATGCTCATTCTTGGTATAGCCACTCTCTTTACAGGTCTTCACAACACATATGAGTCCTTCACAATACCTGCCATAGGCGGATTCCTGTACAATTTTGGGGTGGTTATACTTCTTATTATAGGTGTTCCCCTTTTTGGTCCCATGGCTATCGTTTATGGAGCTCTCTTTGGTTCCATTGCACAGCTTTTAATACAGCTACCCTTTGTTATTAAAAAGGGATGGAGATACAAATTTATATTAAATTTGAAAAACCCTTATGTTAAAAAGATAGGTTTGCTATCTATCCCTATCTTAATAAACTCCACCTTTGCCTACATAACACCAATTTTTGAGAAATCCATTGGCTCAAGTTTTGGAGAAGGAGCAATTTCCTCTCTGGATTATGCATATAAAGTATCCCAGCTACCACTTGGTCTGTTTGCCCTTGCCATAGCTCTTGTTATATATCCAACCCTCTCTCAATTGGTTGCAAGAAAAGAGATAGATAGGCTGGGAAGAACTTTAAATTTTGGCTTAAGATTCATACTTTATCTTATGCTTCCATCTGCTTTAGGGTTAATATTGCTTTCTTTTCCCATTATAAGACTTCTATTTCAACAGGGGGAGTTTACAGTTAACTCAAGTAAAACTGTTTCCATGCTCCTCTCTTTTTATTCAATAGGACTTCCCTTCTGGGGGATGACGGCTCTTTTAAACAGGGCTTTCTATTCATTTAAAGATACCACAACTCCGGTGATAATAAGTCTTATAACCATCTTTATTCAAATATCACTGTACTTTATAAATTCAAGAATTCTTGGACTTAAAGGTATACCTCTGGCTGCTTCCATTGCGGCTATTGTGCAATTTGTTCTACTCTATATATTTATAAAGAAAAAGGTTACCACTCTCTCCATACTTGATTTTATAAAGAGATTTTTATATATTTTAATATATTCAGTGATTATGTCATCTTTAGCCCTATACGCTTCAAATTACTTTGAAAAGAATGGGTTTACACTTACAAAGAAAGGCCAGATTATACAGGTCTTCTCTGCTATAGTTATTTCTCTTCTGGTTTATTTTGTCCTAATATATATAAGGGACTATAAAGATCTTAAAAAGGAGCTTAAGAATATAAGAGGAGGTATAGATAGAAATGAGTAAAAGAGGGAAGAAGATACTTGTTTCAATTATAATTGTGCTCTTAGTTTCAATAGGACTATATATGGGATACATTTATTATGTTTTATCATCACTTAATCCCGAGGAGCCGCAAAATAATAACAACAAAGAAAATAATACTGTATCGTCTCAGGAAATTGATTGGAACAAGAGGATAAACATTCTCCTTATAGGTATTGATGCAAGATACTTAGATGAAATCTGTAGATCTGATACAAACATCCTTGTTTCCATAGATCCCGTTAATAAGAAAATATTTATACTCTCTCTGCCAAGAGATATGATGGTTGTTCTTCCAGGATATGAAGGCGTTCAAAAACTTGCCCATGCACATGCCTATGGAGGTGTGCCGCTTCTTATAGAAACTGTTGAACAGGAACTTGGTATAGATGTGCCATACTATGTGAAGATAAACTTCGATGGTTTTAAAAAGATGATTGATATGCTTGGGGGAATAACAATTGAGGTTGAAAAGGACATGGATTATGATTCTTACCTTGGAGATGTGCATATTCACTTAAAGAAAGGTCTTCAACATCTAAATGGAGAGAAAGCTCTGGAGTATGTAAGGTTTAGAGCTGATGAAACAGGAGACATTGGTAGAATGAAGAGACAGCAGAAGTTCTTGAAAGAGCTTGCCAAAGAAGCCTTATCTATCAAAAACACCATAAGAATGCAGAAGATTCTTCTTGAGATGAAAAACTGGGTTCAAACGAATCTAAAACCCTGGCAGGTTATAAAATTGGGAATCTTGCTTAAGAGCATAAAAGATGAAGATATAGAGACAATGACTGTTCCAGGCCATGCTGGATGGTGGGAGGATGGTCTATCCTATTATTTTGCC
>CBFDTJ010000004.1:0-41582 GCA_965612865.1 uncultured bacterium | reverse complement strand
TTCAAGCAGAAGACGGCATACGAGATCATGCCTAGTCTCGTGGGCTCGGAGATGTGTATAAGAGACAGGGTAAAGATTACTTTAAAATAGGTGGAACACTCACTTTAGAATCAGATTACTGGACAATGGAAGGGATTGTAATAGATATTGAAAGAAAAGATTAAGTAAGTGAAGGTGGAAGAGATCTCATATGTAGCGAATTTTCCATCGCCTCCTTTAAGATTTTGACCTTTTCCACATTGAGATTAACAATTTTTGCTATTTCTGCTGGATCCTCCCCATTTATGAGCCTTACAAGTATCCTATCAACCAGCTCATATGACAAACCCATGGCGAATTCATCTGTGATGCCCGGGATTAAATCTGGAGACGGTGGTCTATTAATTATCTCATCTGGTACATCAAGTCTTTCAGCAAGTTTGAAGACCTGTGTTTTAAAGAGATGGGCAATGGGATCTAAATCCACTGCAGAATCCCCATACTTTACGAAGAACCCGAGAAGTTTTTCAGTTTTGTTACACGTGCCTGCAACAAGCAGGTTCTTTAGTTCTGCATAGTAGTAAAGTGTAACCATCCTTATTCTATGTTTTATTCTATGATATGCAATACCTTTCAAAAACCACTTATCTTCTAACAACTCTTCAGGAACCTTCAATCCAAGAAAGAAGGGAGATTTTTTAAATCTCTTTGTATAATCGTTATAAAACTTCCTCGTAATATTCTCCCTCATCTTTCTTGTGGGAAGCAACCAATAGGGTAGTTTCCTATAAATTCCAAATTTTGAAAGTATTGAAGAAATGTTTATGATTTTGTATGATACTTCTTCCTCTTTTAGTAAAGAGAGAGCAAGAGAAACACTCTTTTTTTCAGTATCTCTGTCTGGCAAAATTAAAGCAAAGATCTTTTCTTTAGGAAGAGATCTCAAAAGTAACTTCAATACAACACCAGAATCCACCCCTCCACTCACCCCCAATGTAACTCCACTCCTTCCAAATTTATTAAGATGATTTTTTATAAATCTGGTTATTTTTTCTATTTCAGCTTCCTCATTAAACATTAACTCAAGGGGTAGTTCTCTCATCTTTTAATTTCTCCATTATCTTTCTTACAAAGATTAAGTCCTCTTTCTTGTCCACATCAATAGCAATTTCAGGAAAAGGTATTGGAACAGCTCTTCCCCTAAGCTCTGTAATATCACACACAACAACCTCACAATCTTTCAATGTTGCAAGATGAAATAGAGCTTTAATCATAAAAGATATTGGAAACAGAGATGCCATTTTGATAGGAGATTTCCTTGCCTTAAGGAGTTTATACCCAAAATTTATGGCAGAGGGATAGAGTTCTCTTCTTATGGGAAGAATATTTCCAATCTTGTAATACCCCCCTTTGAGTTTCCAGTAAGTTCTCTTTGTCCCTGGGAATTTCTTCTCCACATCTCTCTTTCTATTAACGAGAACATATAGATAGCACCCTTTTTCAAAATTCTCACAAAACTCAAAAGTTTTTGTGTATACCTGGGAAGTAATCAATGGGACATCTATAGGCACAAAGACAGAATACTCATACTTTGCAATCTTATAAACATTTTCAATATTTTTCATAAAACTTCCACTGTCTTCCAAAAATACATCCACCCTTTTTCTAATATCCTCAGGGAAAATATCAGATTTCCCAATAAGTATAATCCTCTTTATCTGGGGCGTATCCTTTAATGCATCTATTATCCAATCAATCATCCTTTTTCCAGCAATATCAAGGAGTGCCTTGTGAGGCACTCCTTCCTCTTTAACCCAATCTTCAAGTTTATCCTGTCCACCAAGAACAACTGCCTCTATCTCCATCTTTCTACTCCACAGTTACCGATTTAGCAAGATTTCTTGGTTTATCCACATCTAATCCTCTCATATCTGCGGTGTAATAGGCAATAAGTTGTAGTGGTATAACTGAAAGAATGGGCGTAAGGTATCTGTGAACTCTGGGAATAGTAATTGTCTCATCTGAAATCTCTCTTATCTCGTCAAAGTCTTCTCTGGAAATAGAAAACACTTTCCCTTCTCTTGCTTTAACTTCCTTTATATTTGATACCATCTTTTCTACTATTCTTTCGTCTGTTGTTATGGCGAAAGTTGGAACACTTTTTTCAATGAGAGCAAGGGGACCATGTTTTAATTCTCCTGCTGGATACCCCTCTGCATGAATATATGAGATTTCTTTTAACTTTAGCGCTCCCTCAAGAGCAGTAGGATAATCAAGAAGTCGACCTATGTAAAATACACTTCTTAAATTTACCAACTTCTCTGCTATCTTTTTTGCCTCATCATCTCTTTCAAGAATATCTTCAGCAAGATTCCCTATTTTTAAGATATCCTTCAGAAGTGTTTCCTCAAAATCAGGATTTATAGCTCCATGAAGTTTACCTATATATATTGAGAGAAGTAAAAGCACAAGGATTTGAGCAACGTACGCCTTTGTTGAAGCAACAGCTATTTCTGGTCCAGCATATATATAGAGAACTTCATCAGACTCCCTTGCCACAGTGCTACCAACAACATTTACAATTCCAAGAGTTTTTGCTCCTTTTTTCTTACCAAGCCTCAAGGATGCAACTGTATCAGCAGTTTCTCCAGACTGAGATACAAGAATCAACAGAGAATCCTTACCAACATTTGGGTTTTCATACCTGAATTCAGAAGCGACCTCACATCTAACAGGAATGTGAAGAATATCCTCAAGAAAATACTTTCCTATCATTCCTGCATGATAAGCAGTTCCGCAGGCAACAAGAAAGATGTTTTTAATATTGTTAAAGAAGTGGGGATCGCTTATTTCTGGAAGAAAGACTCTTCCATTTCTAATTCTCCCTCTTATTGCTTCTTTTAAGACCTCTCCTTCCTCCATTATTTCTTTAAGCATAAAGTGTTTATAACCCTTTTTCTCTGACTGTTCGAGACTCCATGAAACTTCAAGTATATCTTTGGTAAGTTTTTCTCCATTAATATTAAATATATCTATTTCTTCTTTTTTAATGACTGCCACCTCTCCGTCTTCCATAATTATGACCTTCTTTGTGTATGGAAGCAGAGCGGGAATATCAGAACCAAGAAAATTTCCATCCTCACCTATACCTATTATAAGTGGAGAATCCTTCCTCACAGCAATTATTTTGTCTGGCTCTTTTTTTGAAAATATAGCAAGAGCAAAAGAACCTTTAAGTCTTCTTGCGGCTTCCATAACCGAAGACAGTAAATCTCCGTTATAGCATTCCTCTATGAGGTGGGGAACAACCTCAGTATCTGTTTCAGAAGTAAACTTGTGCCCCTTTTCCATGAGCTCCTTTTTTATCTCGTCAAAATTTTCTATTATTCCATTATGTACAACAACAATTTCTCCACTACAATCAGTATGAGGATGTGCATTATAGTCTGATGGAATTCCATGTGTTGCCCATCTTGTATGTCCTACACCAAGATAAAAATTCTTAACCGTGTATGTTCCATCAATTTTTTTCTCAAGATCTTTTATCCTTCCTTTAGTTCTCTTTATATAGATATCTTCACCAAGAAGGGCTACTCCTGCGGAATCATATCCTCTGTATTCAAGTCTTTTTAAACTATCAAGAATTATGGGAAGAGTTTCTCTATCTCCAATATAACCCACTATACCACACATAAACTTTCCTCCTCGTGCCTGACCTTCCCTTTGTCCCACAGGTTACCCCGTGGTTTTAAGGAAGACCTTTAGGGAGGGCACACTCCCTGGGGGCATCCGCCGAATAGCTCGATTTTCACCCCTTAAAGGGGTAACCCCCTTCCTCGTCACCCAGATTCATCTGGGCCAGGCGCTTCTTTAGAGACTCCTCAAGCAAACTTGCGATAGTCTCTGTTTCCTCTTCTTTTTCTCCTTCTACCATGATTCTAATTAAATTCTCTGTACCAGATGGTCTAACAAGAATTCTTCCTCTTCCATTTAATTTCTTATTCCATAGCATCACCTCCTTTAAAAATTCCTCATCCTTCATAACTAACTCTTTATTCTCCACCTCTACATTTCTTAGTACCTGTGGAAATCTAATAAACTCTTCTGTAAGTAAAGATAGGGGTTTATTCTCCCTTAACATCACTGATAAGATCAAAAGAGATGTTATTATTCCATCTCCAGTTTTACTCTGTGGAAGATATATTATATGCCCAGACTGTTCTCCTCCAAGAGGGGAATTTGTCTCAAGCATTTTATATAAAACATTTCTGTCACCCACAGGAACCTCATAGAAAGATATATTGTATTTTTTGAGAAGAGCTCTCAAACCGTAATTACTCATAACAGTAATTACTATACTCTTAAGATTAAGATACCTCGAAAGAATAAACATCGTCTCGTCCCCATCAACAATCTTCCCTTCCTCATCAATGGTTATAACTCTGTCACCATCACCATCAAAAGCAAAACCAACATCAGCGCCTATTTCCAATAATTTCTCTGATAAAAATTTGGGATTTGTTGAGCCACAATTAACATTTATTCTTTCTCCATCTGGCTCTCCGTTGAATAGATAGACTTCCGCCTTAAGTTTATTGAATATTTCACCTACTACAGTAGCTGTTGCACCAAATGCTGCGTCAATTACAATCTTAATACCCGAGAGGTTTAACCTGTTCATGGAAAGAATTTCATTAATATAAATTTCTTTTGCTTTAGTGAAATCAAAGAGTCTTCCACCTTTTCCAACAGGAAGTGGTTTTTCCTCCTCCATTAATCTTTCAATTTCTTCCTCTTCGGATTCTTTAAGTTTAACCCCATCTTTTGAAAAGAATTTTATTCCATTATACTCAATGGGATTATGGGAAGCAGAAATCATTGCTCCCCCGCTTTTTCCATTGGTAGAGAGAATAAGAGATACTGCTGGAGTTGGAAGTACTCCCATTCTATAAACATTAACCCCAGTAGATAAAATTCCAGATACAAGAGCTGTCTCAAGCATATCTGATGAAAGTCTTGGATCCTTTGCAATAATTACATCACCACCAAAGAATAGACCAGCAGCTCTCCCAACTTTTAGAGCAAGTTCGGAGGTTAAGTCCTTATTTGCTATACCCCTTATTCCATCGGTTCCAAAGTGTTTCATGATTTAATTTCGTAGGAGTAGGTGACAGTAGCTCCACTTCTCTTAAATGTTGCTGAGGCAGAACAATATACATCTTGTGAAAGGTCAATAGCTCTCTTTATATTTTTCTCTGAGAGATTTTCTCCTTTAAATAAATACTTTATGTGTATACTTTTATAGACCTTAGGATGACTTTCCTCTCTCTCTGTATCAATTTCAACCTTAAATTCTTGAACCTTCTCTCTCATTCTTCTCAAAATAAAAATTACATCCATTGCAGTGCATCCTGCCAAACCAACAATGAGTAATTCCATCGGTCTTGGACCTTTATCTCCTCCACCTTTATCTGGTGTTGAATCCACAAGAACTTTATGCCCTGATGGTGTTGTTCCAACAAACTCCATTCCACCATTCCAGGTTAACTCAAAATGCTGCATAAACTCCTCTCCTTTCTTTTCAGGTTACCTAATAAATTATAACATACAGATTAATCACTTGTCAGACGCTTAAACACATAGTATGATAGAAAGGCTACAATTAAATCAAAAATTAGTATGATGATAACACCTGGTAGGATCGATGAAAATTCCCAGCCCTTTATAGTAAGTGTCCTTATAGGATTCACAGCATAGGAAAGTGGATTAATCTTTGCAATAACTGATAACCAGTCCGGCATGGCTTTGGACGGGAATAAAGCTGTGCTTGAGAACATTAATGGGAGAGTCATAAAATTTATAATAGCCATAAGTGTCTCAATGGTTTTAATGGTTGAAGAAAGAATTAGAGATATTCCAGAGAAGATGAATGAGAAAAGCATGGAAATTAAAATTATCACAAGTACACCAAGAAATCCAGAAGCAAATCTAACACCAAGAATATACGCGAAAAGCAATATTATTGCAGACTGGAGTGCCCCCTGAATTGAAGCTGAAAGTGTCTTCCCAAAAGGAATGGATGCTCTCTTTATCGGAGCAGCAAGGAGTTTGTCCAGATATCCTATTCTTCTATCCCAGATTATACTTGTTCCTGCAAAGATACCACTGAATAGAGATGTCATTATTACAATTCCTGGGGTCATAAAGGAAAGGTAATTGCCTGTGCCAAAAAGTTTAGAAGCAAAGGGGTTATTGGTTATCTTGCTCATGGTGTTTCCCATCAATGCAAGCCAGATAACAGGTTGTATCATTGTTACAATTATTCTTGGTTTCTGTCTAAAATATTTTATAAGTTCCCTTTTGCATATTGTAAATGTATCCAAAACTAATCCCATCATCTTCTTGTCCTCCTCATCATTATTCTTCTTCTTACATGATCCTCCTTAGTTGCCTCCTCATCTCTTATTCTTCTACCTGTAAAATGTAGGTAAACATCGTCAAGGGTTGGCCTCTTAAGCCTTATGGATGTAATCTCAACACCCTTCTCCTTTGAAATTTCAAATATCTTTGGAATCAGCCTATCCCCATTCTGAGAAACTATAATCTGAAAAATTCCTCTCGGCAGTTTTCTAACATCTTTAACCGTTGGAAGTTCCTTTACAGCAGTCAAAAACTCTTCTATTGCATTTGTATAATTTAGAGTAAAGGTAATTATGTCCCCTCCTATCAATTCTTTTAATTTTCCTGGTTTATCAAGAGCCTTTATCTCCCCATGATCAATTATAGCCACCCTATCACACAACTCATCCGCCTCCTCCATATAATGGGTGGTCAAAAATATCGTCATCTTGTGATTATCTCTAAGTTTAACTATATAATCCCAAATAGTCACCCTTGTTTGGACATCAAGGCCAAGGGTTGGTTCGTCAAGAAAAAGAATCTTTGGTCTGTGTATTAATGCACAGGCAATATCCAGCCTCTTTCTCATACCTCCTGAGTAAAAAGAGACAAGATCCTTTCTCCTCTCGTACAAACCAAACATTTTAAGGAGTTCCATACCTCTCTCAAGGTATTCCTTTTCTGGTATATGGTATAGAGAAGCTTGAATCCTTAAATTCTCCTCCCCCGTAAGATTATCATCAACTCCTGTTTCCTGAGATGCATATCCAATAAGTCTTCTAACCTCAAAAGGATTTTCTTTAACATTTATACCATTCACAAAAACCTCTCCCTCTGTTGGTTTCAGTAAACCTATTATGGTTTTTATGGTGGTAGTTTTTCCTGCTCCATTGGGACCAAGGAATCCAAATATCTCACCTTCATTTATGGAAAAGGTGATTCCTTTTACTGCTTCAGTTCCATTTTTATAGGTCTTTTTTAAAGATGCAACCTTGATTATTTCCTTCATACTTCCTCCTCTATTAATTTCTTAAAAAATTTATAAAACTTCTCATCTGTTGAGGGATCCTTCCTCGCCTGTAGAACTATAATTTCCCCTACAAGCTGGGAGAGATAATCATCCTTAATATTAAAAATGGATTTTACAATCCTTCTTAAAATATCTCGCCTTTTTAATAATCTGAAAGGTCTATCTCCCTTTTCTATAAGGCCAATCATGATTTCCTTAAAGGACTTCTCATGTAGAGTTAAAAAGTCTCTAAGGGCACTAAGGATAATTTTCACCTTCTCCTCATCGCTTCTACAACCACTAACTCTTATCTCAAGATCTTTTAAGAACTTATCAAGATTCTCCTTCATTATCATAAGAGAGAGATTTTCTTTAGAGCCAAATAGATTGTATAAGGTACCTATAGAGATTCCTGATAGTTGTGCAATCTCCCGCATATTCATGCCACTGTAGCCTTTTTTTAAAAAAACCTCTTTAGCAATTTGAAATATCTCTTCTCTTTTCATGAACATTGTTCATTATATTATATAAAAGGATTTTGTCAAGTTAATCATGAGCAAACTGCTGATAACTTAAAAAAATTCTTAAGTGGAAAAATATGATATATTTATAAAGATGACTGCCTTAATTGTTTTTATAGTACTGGTTTCTCTGGATAGGATATCCAAGTATTTTATAATCAAAAAGCTCTCGTATGGAGAAACAATTAAATTATTTGGTGATTTTCTAAAAATCACCAGGGTTGAGAATCCTGGAGGGATATTTGGTTTTTTTCCAAAGGGTAAGGTTTTCTTCCTCGGATTATCGATAATTGCTATAGGAGTTTTGTTATTTTTTATTTTTAAATATCTAAAGAAGGATCCATTTATAACTATCATTCTCACACTTTTACTTTCGGGGGTAGTTGGAAATCTTCTTGATAGAGTTATATATGGATCAGTAATAGACTTCATTCATGTTCTTGATTTTCCTGTCTTCAATTTTTCAGATTCCTATATCACAATTGGGATAATTATTGCAATTTTCTACCTATGGAAGAAAGGCATTTAACCTTTAGAATAAGGGAGGAAGGGGAGAGACTCGACTCCTTCCTTACAAGACAAATGCATAGAGTAAGCAGAAGCTATGTTCAGGAACTCATAAAATCTGGTAAGGTTCTTGTAAATGGGGAGGTAAAAGATAAACCGTCCTATAAAATAAAAAGAGACGAAATAATAGAAGTAATGATACCCTCTCCAAGAAAACTTGACGTTGAACCTGAAAACCTTCCAATAGAGATTCTATATGAGGATAAGGACATAATAGTGGTCAATAAACCTCAAGGAATGTTAACACATCCTGTTGGAAGACAACGAACAGGAACTCTTGTTAATGCGCTTCTCTTTCATTCGAAGGATCTATCTGGTATTGGGGGTGTCTTAAGACCTGGAATTGTTCATAGACTTGACAGAGACACATCTGGACTTTTGATTGTGGCAAAGAACGATTTTGCACATAGAACTCTTTCAAGAAATTTAAAAGAGAGAAAAATAAAGAGAATTTACTGGGCGCTTGTAAAGGGAGAAATCCCCGAAGATGAAGGAGAAATCGAGATACCTCTCCTTAAGGGATTTACAGGTAAAAAATTAGTTACTCCTTCCCTAAGAGGAAAAGAGGCATTTACATACTTTAAGGTTATAGAAAGATTTAAGGGGTATACACTTCTTGAAGTTTCCTTAAAAACTGGAAGGACTCATCAGATAAGAGTACATCTCTCATATATTGGCTATCCTATAGTAGGTGATAAAATGTATGGGGTTTCAGAGTTTAATTTAAAGGGTCAACTGCTCCATGCTAAAAAAATTGTATTTACACATCCACGGACAAAAGAACTTATGAGTTTTGAGACTCCTCTACCAGATTATTTTAGTAATGTTTTAGAGATGCTTGAGAAAAGAGACAAATAAAGGATTTGGATTGAGAGGTTTGGAGGAGAACTCTGGATGGAACTGAACACCTATAAAGAACGGATGATTCTTAATCTCCACTATTTCAACCTCTCCCTGTCTTGATCTCCCGGATACATCCATTTCGTAGTCTTTTAAAACATTAAGGTATGAAAGGTTAAATGTGTATCTATGCCTGTGTCTCTCCCTGATAACTTTTGTTTTATATATTTCTTCAGCTAAACTTCCTCCCTCTATAATAACTTCTCCCTCTCCTAATCTCATGGTCCCACCAAGCATTTCAATCTCTCTTTGAGAGGAGAGTAAATCTATAACAGGATGATCTGTATCTTTATCAAACTCTGTAGAGTGTGCATCTCTCCAGCCAACTCTATTTCTGAAGAACTCTATTACCACAATCTGAAGACCGAGACATATTCCAAGAAGGGGAATTTTGTTTTCTCTTGCATATCTTACGCTCATAATCATTCCCTCTATTCCCCTTTTCCCGAACCCTCCGGGAATAATGATTCCGTCGATATCCTTTGGAATCTCTTTTCCTTTCTCAATCTCCTCAGAGGAAATCCAGTTAATCTCTGGATCAATCCCTGCCTTTGCTCCTGCATGAAGTATGGCTTCTTCAAGTGATATATAAGAATCCTTCAAAGTTACATACTTGCCAATTATTCCAACTTTCTTTTTCCTTCTCTCTTTTTTTAAGGAAGCGGTAAAATCAATCCATTCTGATAAATCCAGTTTTTTGCCCTCGAGTCCGAGTTCATGAAGAGTATCTTTGATTCCTGAATCAAGCAAGTGCTCAGGAACGAAGTATGGTGAGGAAAGATTTTCCACCCCAAATATATTTTTAATGGGGATTCCCAGATACTTGGAAATTTTCCTCTTCTCTGCCTCACCAACTTTCATTTTTGACCTTAAGAAAAGAGCATCAGGGTGAATCCCTATACTCCTTAGTTCCTTAACAGAATGCTGGGTGGGTTTTGTTTTAAACTCCTTGGTGGTTTCAAGATATGGAACATATGTGACGTGAAAGAAGCAGGAATCCTCCTCTCCTTTAAACTCAAAGGCCGCTTCAAGAAAAGGAAGAGATTCAATATCACCAACAGTCCCTCCAATTTCAATAATAACAACATCACTTTCCTCTCTTTCACCAACAAGTCTAATTCTTTCCTTTATCTCATGCGTAAGATGAGGAATAACCTGTATGGTTTGTCCGAGAAAATCTCCTCTTCTTTCTTTCTCAATTATGCTTTTGTATAGATTACCGCTTGTAACATTGTTTATTCTTGTCATATTCTTACCAAGAAATCTCTCATAGTGACCAAGGTCCAAATCTACCTCACCGCCATCTGCCGTTACAAAAACCTCACCATGCTGATATGGATTCATGGAGCCTGCATCCACATTTAAATAGGGATCGAACTTTAGCATTGAGACCTTCTTGCCCATAGCTTTTAATATTAACCCAACAGATGAAGCAATTATCCCTTTTCCCAGGGAAGACATTACTCCGCCTGTTATAAATATGTATTTCCTCATAGGTGTCTCTCTATAAATTCAATAATAAGTTTATTTATTCTGTTCTTGTCCAGATCAAGCGTTGCTGTATGGTATGAATCTTTAAGGATAATAAATTCCTTTTCCGAAGAGCTTATGCTATCAAAGATGTATCTTTTCTGTTCAATCGGAACAATGTGATCTTCAAAGGATGCCAAAAGCATTACTGGACATTTAACCTTGTCAAGGTGTTTATCAGTTAGTCTTAGCAATTTATAGAGTTCGTAAACTGTTTGGGTAGGTATTCTATTATAATTAATCTCTTTTACACTCCTGTCTCTAGTATCTGTAGGAGGCGCTTTTATAGAAGGAACAATATACTTAAGCAACCATATAAATTTTACAAGAGGGTTATCCAATCTTATAGCAGGATTTATAGGAAAAATCCCTTTGATTCTATCTGGATGGTTTTCTGCCATATGAAGTGATAAAGTGCCCCCCATGGACAGACCGCCAACAAATACATTATCTGTTACCTTCATTAATTCATATAGAGCGGTCTCTACTTTGCCTATCCAATCCCAGTAATTTGTATTCTTCAAATCTCTCCAGTCTGTTCCATGTCCTGGAAGAAGCGGAGCTTTTACATGGTATCCTTTCTCTTTAAGAGCCTCAATCTGTGGTTTAAGAGAAAGAGGGGTTCCCAAAAACCCATGTATTAAAAGAACTCCTACATTTTCATATCCTTTAATATCAATGGATTTTATACTCATCTTACCTCCACATAGTTTTTCTATAAATAGATTTTACCAAATTTTTTAACTATTGTTTTTTTATAAAAAAACAAATAAAATATTTATGGAGAGAATTTTTAAAGGAGGTAGGAAATGGCTGAGAAGAAGAAAGGCTGGCTTGATTGGTACTTTAAATCAAACCTCCTTGTAAGAATTCTTATAGGTTTGATTTTGGGTGCCATTGTTGGACTAATCTTTGGTCCAAAAATCCTGTGGGTTCAACCCTTCGGAGACCTCTTTGTCCGTCTATTAAAAATGATAGTTATGCCAGTTGTATTCTTCACACTTGTGGTTGGTGCCGCAAGTATAAGCCCTGCAAGACTTGGTAGAGTGGGAGTGAAAATAATTCTTTACTATCTTGTAACATCTGCAATTGCAGTAGCCATTGGTCTTCTCTTTGCAAATCTCTTCCATCCAGGATTGGGGTTGAACCTCAGTGGTGTAGAAGGCGTGGTCAGGGAACTTAAAAGACCTTCTGTTATTCAAACTCTTCTTAATATAGTACCAAAGAATCCATTTTCATCTCTTGCAAACGGACAGGTTCTTCCTACTATATTCTTTGCAATAATATTTGGTATTGGTTTATCCTATCTTATGCAGAGTGCCAATGAGAGAATTAAAGAATCAGCAACCACTGTATTCAAAGTGTTTGATGGCGCAGCAGAAGTTATGTATAAAGTTGTTGGTTGGGTGCTTGAGTATGCACCTATAGGAGTTTTTGCCCTCATCGCAGTTGTCTTTGGAAAACAGGGAGCAAAAGCATTTGGACCTCTTGGAATGGTAACCTTAACAGTCTATCTTGCTCTTATAGTCCATGTAATTGTTGTTTATGGAGGACTCCTCTCAATGTTCAAGATAAACTTTGCCAAGTTCCTTTCCAAGGCAAAGGAAGCAATGATCACAGCATTTGTAACAAGAAGCAGCAGTGGAACCCTTCCTGTTACAATGAAAGTGGCAGAGGAAAATATGGGTATAAACAGAGGAATATTCTCCTTCACCCTTCCACTTGGTGCAACAATAAACATGGATGGTACAGCAATTTACCAAGGTGTCTGTGCACTCTTTATTGCTTTTGCCATTGGCGCACATCTTAACTTCGCTCAACAGATGATAGTTATTTTAACAGCGGTACTTGCCTCCATTGGAACTGCTGGCGTTCCAGGTGCCGGTGCAATAATGCTACTTCTCGTCTTGAACTCTGTTGGTATGCCAGTTGAAGAGGGTTCTCCTGTGGCTCTTGCATACGCAATGATTCTTGGAATAGATGCAATACTTGACATGGGAAGAACATCAATCAATGTCACTGGAGACCTTGCTGGAACAAGCATTGTTGCAAAAACTGAAGGAGAATTAGACGAGAGTAAGTGGAAATAAGCAATGAAAATTATCGGGGTGATAGGTGGAATGGGTCCAGAGGCAACTCTGGACCTTTTTTACAAAATAATTAAGAATACACCAGCAAAGAAGGACCAGGAACATATTCACTTAATAATAGACAACTATCCCCAAATTCCTGATAGAACTCAGTTTATCCTCGGTGGGGGAGAAAACCCTCTTCCATATCTTTTGAAATCTGCAAAGTTACTGGAAAACGCAGGTGCAAATGCCATATGCATGCCGTGCAACACAGCTCACTTCTTCGTAGAAGATATAAGAAAAAATATAAATGTCCCTTTTATAAGCATAGTGGAAAGTGTCCTTAAGGATATAAAAGAGAACTACACAGATGTAAAGCGAATCGGGCTTTTGGCTACAGAAGGAACAATAGCTGGAAGAGTATACCATAGAATTTTTGAAAAAGAGGGATACACAATCATAGTTCCAGAAAAAAACATTCAGAGAAAAGTAATGGATGTTATATACGCAGTGAAGGCTGGAAAAATTAAGGAGAAGGTAGAAATACTAAATGAGTGTATAAAGGAACTTGAGAGAAAAACAGGTATCCTTATCGCCGCATGTACAGAAATACCAATCCTTACTCCGTATATAGAGAGTAAAGTACCTATAATTGACGCAACTCTTTCCCTTGCAAAGCGTGTGGTAGAATTTGCTCTATCTGATTAAATTCCTTGATCTAACTCAATATCACTCATATCTATTTTCTCCATGACCTCTACTTCTACATGAGCAACATCTATAAGTCTATTTATAGCTTCAATTAATCTTTTACCCATGGGAGATTCGAGACCTCTTTTCCACTTATCCAGTGATTCCACTGTATATCTTACATAAAAGACATTAGATTCACCATATAAGGGTTTATAGACATCAAAATCCTTTGCACCCCATTCTTTTTGAATAGGCATATATTCCCTGAGCCAGTTTTTAAAGTCTTCCATACTTTTCCCTTCCCTTAATTTGTCCTTGTAAATAATGTAGTACATTTTACACCTCCTTTTTAAGTTTTTCTCCCCTTAACATGTTAGGTGAAATGCTCCAACAACTCTTTTATTTTTAATTAACTCATTAAATTTTTTAACAGCTTCCCCTGTCTTATCATATACAAGATCTATACTCTCATTCCTCAATTTTTTTAGAAGCTCCTCGTCAATCTTCATATATCCATAGTAACCAGTTCCAACTACAAGGACATCTGGTTTCTCGATAAATACCTCAAAGATATCGCTTTCTCTCAGATAGTGTCCCTCCTCTCTCCACCAATTATCTATAATTCTTTCTGGAAAAATTATCAAATCTTTCTTATATACCTTCCCCTCTATTTTCATCCAGCCGAAACCATATCCATCAATTTTCATAATTTATAGCCAAACTTTCTTAAAAGTTCCTTTCTCTCTTTAATTTCCTTCTCTGTTTCTTCACCCTTTGGAGAAAAACCATCAACAACACCTAAAACTCCCCTTCCTTGCTGTGTTTCATAGACAACAACCTCCATTGGATTTGCACTTGCGGCAAAAATCCTTACAACCTCTGGAACCATTTTGATTTTATTTAGAACATTTATTGGAAATGCATCTTTTAGAAAGATTATAAAGAAATGTCCTGCTCCAACGTTTTTTGCATTCTTTACAGCAAGATTTATAAGTTCTTCATCATTTCCTGAGTATCTTACAAGACATGGACCAGACGCTTCATTAAAAGCCAGACCAAATTTTATCCCTGGACATGAGGTAACAAGTGCTTCATGAATATCTTCAACAGTTTTAATAAAGTGAGACTGACCAAGTATTACATTTAAGTTATCCGGGTTCTCAATTTTTATGACTTTTGTCTCCATATCTCCCTCCTTTGAGTTTCCTTCAATTTTATTTTACCAGATATATTAGAATGCAAAAATTACAGCTCCAAATACAAGAAATACAATAATTACACCTATTATTTCAGCAACAATTGTAAGTATCCAGGCAAGAAACGCCTTACCAAAACTTGTTTCAAATATAGCTTCTATTAAGAAAAGTGTTGCTATAACACCGATAATGGTACCAACTCTCCCCGGGTAGTAGAGTCTAAATACCCACTGGGCGAATATTGAAATAATTACACAGAGAAAGGATTTAATATAGGTAACGTTTTTAATCTTAGCCCACTTTGCCCCCATGTACATAAAAAATCCACCAAGGAGTAAGTAGATAAGATAGAGAACAAAAATAGGCAGTGTTATACCGGGTAATCTCATCCTTCACCTCTCTTTACCTTCACCTGTTTAAAGCTCATAGGTTTTTCAAGCTCTATCCTCTCTATTCTAACGGGAAGTCCAAAAATGTAGTTTATGGCATCACCTTTTACAATCTCTTCTTCCACCTCAACATAGATGGAATCTCCAGCTTTAGCATCTGGAATTATCATTTTTAAGGGAATATAGAGGTATGAATCGAAAGAGAAAGAAAGCAGTGCTTCTTTTAAATCCTCATGGATTAAACCGCTGCATTTGGGAGAAAGTTTTATGTTTTTTGCAAAAACATTCCTCCCTTCTTTCAATTCATGTATTTTTATCTCTTTAACTGATACTCTCTCTTCCAATTTATAAAATTTCCATCCTGTACCCATAAAAAACAAGGGGTTCGTGCCTCTTGACAAAATGAAGATAAAGGAATAAAATAGTGCGACGATGAGAAAAGTTAGTATTAAATTTTTTCTTTTCATGAAATTAATTATACCACCGAAAGGAGGTGAAAGGTGGATATAGAAGCTCTTAAAATCGCCTTCCTTATCTTCCTTATAAGATTCGTTGGAATGACAATGGCAGGACTAAGAACTATACTCATGGTTAAGGGATATAAATTATGGACATTTGTTATATCTTTCTTTGAAACAATAATATATATTTATGGTTTAAGTCTTGTGCTCTCTCATCTTGATAATCTTGTAAATATAATTGTTTACGCGCTTGGTTTCGCTCTTGGAAATTACTTTGCCATTTTTATAGAGGAAAAGGTAGGTATTGGAGTTGAAACATTCATTGTTGTACCGTCAACAGGAGGAATTGACCTTGCGTTTAAGCTAAGGAAGGAAGGTTATGTATTAACAGAACTGGATGGTAAAGGGTATTATGGAGACAAGAAAGTACTTTATATAACAATGCCTAAAAAGAACATTAAGAAGTTTGAAAAGTTCCTCAAAAAGGAGGATCCAAAAGCTTACTATTTAACCCTTGAGACAAAAAAGACCAAAAAGAACAACAACATAATAAGGGCATAATCAATAAATTATTCAGGTCAAAATGCTATAATGTAGTAAATGGGAGAGTTCCTTGAGATTCTTTTTAAAATCCTCCTTGCGTTTGTCTTTGGAGGGTTAATTGGATTTGAAAGAGAGAAAATGAACAGGCCAGCAGGGCTCAGAACTCATATACTTGTGTCTGTAGGTTCAGCTTCTTTCACAATAAGTTCCATATACTTCTATAAGCTCTTTGGAACTGCCAATGATCCTGGCCGAGTTGCTGCAAATATTGTTGTTGGAATTGGCTTTTTAGGCGCAGGCACCATCATAAAAGAAGGATTTTCTGTAAAAGGATTAACCACTGCAGCAACTGTATGGGTATCTGCTGCAATTGGACTCTCATGTGGGATTGGACTTTATTTACCAGCCTTCCTTGTTTCTCTTTTGACATTCCTTACCCTGATACTTCTAAAGGATTTTGAGATCGGAGTCTTTGGAAAAAAAGAGAGAAGGAAAAGAATCCTTTTGGTTAAAGTTACGGATAAACCGGGGCAACTTGGAAAAATTGGAACAATTCTTGGAGAACATGGAATAAATATAGATAATGTAAAATTTGAGAGAACTGAGACATATCTAAATATAATTCTTTATATAAGCGTACCTACCAATCTTAAAATTGATGAGCTCGTAGAAAATCTTTCAGAGGAGAATTGGATTTTAGAAGTTTCCATAGAATGAGAAGGGGCTATGCAGACTTACCTCTTCATGGAGGTAAGGCACCAAAATGGCTGTTCTCTCGGATGGTTAAGCTGGCAAGGGAAATTACCCTTTCAATAGTTATAGATTTTGGTAGAGATGAGTTTATAAAAAGGATTTCCGATCCAGTTTGGTTTCAATCCTTTGGATGCGTGCTTGGCTTTGACTGGCATTCATCAGGTATTACAACTACAGTTACAGGTGCATTAAAAGAGGGTCTCAAGGATGTCGAAAGGGAAATTGGTATATTCTTTGCAGGAGGCAAGGGAAGAAGAGGTATAAGAACACCTAAAGATATAGAGGCATGGGGAGAAAAGGGGTTTATAAACTTTACCACAGCAAATGAACTCAAAAAGATATCAAGACTTGTAGCCAAAGTAGACTCACATGGGCTTCAGGATGGTTTTTCAATATATCATCACTTCTTTATTTACACAAAAGATACAAAATGGGCAGTAATTGAACAGGGTATGAAAAAGGAAGGTAAGTTTGCAAGAAGGTATCACTGGTTATCAGATGAAATAAAGAGTTTTGTGAGTGATCCCCATAAAGGTGTAGTTTCTGAAAGAAAAGAAAAACCATTAAATCTTATTGATTCAAGCATAGAAGCCACGAGAAAAGACATTGTCAAAATATCTAAGGAGATATCCTTAAAGGAATTAGACAGAATAAAAGACATTAAGAAGATAAAATTTCCATACCATCATCCAATATTCTTTGAAGATTATGATGAAAAAAGACTGAAAAATATAGTGGCAAAATTAAAAGACCTTTCCTTAAATAATTTTGAGGAACTTTTACTTGTAGAAGGAGTGGGATCAAAAACTTTAAGAGCATTAGCTCTACTTTCGCATCTTATATTCGGTTCAGATCTATCATTCAAAGATCCGGTGAGTTTTTCCTTTGCTCATGGTGGAAAGGATGGGTATCCATACCCTGTGGATAGAAGAACCTACGATGAATCAATAGAAATATTAAGAGCTGCTGTTGAAAAAGCAAAACTTGGGTACACTGAGAAAATGAAAGCTTTGAAGAAGTTATCATATCTATAGAACTCTCCTTAACATTTTGCCTGTGTAAGAGGTTTTTACTTTGGAAACATCCTCAGGTGTTCCCTCTGCAACTATGTATCCCCCCTCATCTCCCCCTTCAGGTCCAAGATCAATTATCCAATCAGAAGATTTTATCACGTCTGGATGATGTTCTATTATTATAACTGTGTTCCCTTTGTCCACGAGTTTATTTAAGACAGAGAGAAGTTTTTTTACATCATCGAAATGAAGACCTGTTGTAGGTTCATCAAGTAAATAAAGGGTATGACCCTTAAACTTCTTTGAAAGCTCGGTGGCAAGCTTAACCCTTTGTGCTTCACCACCGGAAAGCGTTGGTGCTGGTTGTCCAAGTTTTATATATCCAAGACCGACATCCATAAGGAGCGAGAGCCTTCTCTTTATGCTGGGTACATTTTCAAAGAATTTGTATGCCTCATTCACAGTCATATTAAGAACATCAGATATATTCTTTCCCTTCCATGTAATTTCAAGGGTTTCTCTATTATATCTTTTTCCTTTACAAACCTCACATGTTACATAAACATCAGGTAAAAATTGCATTTCAATCCTTTTTACTCCGGCACCTTCACATGCCTCACATCTTCCCCCTTTTACATTGAAGGAAAATCTACCTGGTTTATATCCTCTTGCTCTTGCCTCAGGAGTTTTTGAGAAAAGTTCTCTTATGGGAGTAAAAACTCCAGTGTATGTTGCTGGATTACTTCTTGGAGTTCTCCCTATGGGAGATTGATCCACCATAACAACCCTGTCTATATTCTCAAGACCTCTAAACTCTTTAAACTTCCCCGGTTTCTCTGGAGATTTATAGAATATTTCCTTTAATCCCTTATAAACTATATCATACAGGAGTGTGGATTTTCCTGAACCTGAAACACCTGTTATACATACAAATGTATTGAGGGGAATTTTTACATTTATATTCTTAAGGTTGTGCTCTCTTGCCCCAATAATCTCAAAATATTTTCCGTTCCCTCTCCTTCTTACTTTTGGAATTTCTATTTTCTCTTCACCCTTTAGATATCTTCCTGTAATGGAATTTTTACAATTAATTATATCTTCTATGGTGCCCGAACAAACAACATTCCCTCCATTCTCTCCTGCACCCGGACCCATATCGATAATGTGATCTGCCTCTCTAATGGTTTCTTCATCATGCTCAACTATTATAAGGGTGTTTCCCAGATCTCTTAAATTCTTTAATGAATTTAAAAGTCTCTTTGTATCTCTGTGATGAAGACCTATGGTCGGTTCATCAAGAACATAAAGAACACCAGTAAGTCCCGAACCAATTTGGGTTGCAAGTCTTATCCTCTGCGCTTCTCCTCCCGAAAGAGTCCTTGATTCTCTATCTATAGTAAGGTAGGATAGACCAACATCCATAAGAAACTTAAGCCTCGATTTGATCTCTTTTAAAATCTGCTTTGAGATAATCTTTTCTGTTTCTGTAAGTTTTAGATTCTTAAAAAACATAAGTGCATCCCTTATACTCATAGATGAAACTTCAGCTATATTTTTACCATTTATAGTAACTGAGAGGGCCTCTTCTCTCAATCTTGTTCCTTTACAGGCAGGACATGGAAGGACTCTCATAAATCTTTCGTATATTTCCCTCATTTCGTGAGAATCTGTTTCTCTGTATCTTCTCTCAATGGAGGGAATAATTCCTTCCCATCTTATATAGTATTTATGACTTCTCCCATTGCTTGAAATATAATTTATGGGAATTCTGCTTGAGCTTCCGTAAAGAATTATCTTTATTGCTTCCTCATCAATCTCCTCTACTGGTGTATATATGTCAAAATCATAGATTTCAGAGAGAGTTCTTATTATCTCAAAGAAAAACCCATTCATACTCTGGAATCCAGGAACTTTTATGGCTCCTTCACTTAATGATAAACTCTTATCAGGTATAACAAGGTCGGGATCAACCTCCATTTTTACACCAAGCCCCCCGCAAACAGGACAGGCACCATAAGGGGAATTAAAAGAAAATAAACGAGGTTCTATTTCTGGAAGAGAGATACCACAAACAGGACAGGCAAATTTTTCAGAAAAAATCTTCTCCTCGCCTGTATCAACTATGAGTATCTTTGCCAGTCCATCTCCATATTTAAGAGAAATCTCTATGGAATCAGTGAGTCTTTCTTTTATATCCTCTCTTACAATTAATCTATCAACAATGACATCTATATCATGCTTCTTATACTTATCAAGCTCAATGTCCTCATCAAGGGTAAAGATACTTCCGTCAACCCTGACTCTTACAAAACCTTCCTTTCTTAGCTTCTCAAATAGATTCCTGTATTCTCCCTTTCTCCCTCTAACCACAGGGGATAAAATCATTATCTTTGTTCCTTCTTTTAAAGTCAGTATTTTATCAACTATCTCCTGGGGGGTCTGTTTCTTAATCTCCCTTCCACATTTTGGACAGTGGGGAATTCCTATTCTTGCAAAGAGAAGCCTCATATAATCATATATTTCAGTCATTGTACCCACAGTGGAACGAGGATTATGGGATGTAGATTTCTGATCAATAGCAATAGCTGGTGATAACCCCTCTATAAAATCAACATCTGGCTTATCCATAAGTTCAAGAAACTGCCTTGCATAGGAAGAAAGAGATTCCACATATCTTCTTTGACCCTCAGCATATATAGTATCTAAGGCAAGAGAGGACTTACCAGAACCTGAAAGGCCAGTTATCACTGTTATCTTGCCCCTGGGAATCTTTACATCAATGTTCTTTAAATTATGAACTCTCGCTCCCTTTACAAAAATATAATCTTTTTCCATTGAAGTGGCGCGCCCAGCGGGAGTCGAACCCACAACCTGCGGATCCGTAGTCCGCCGCTCTATCCAGTTGAGCTATGGGCGCAAAATGGCGGAGAGAGCGGGATTCGAACCCGCGGAGGGGGAGTTGACCCCCTCACCTGCTTAGCAGGCAGGTGCCATCAGCCACTCGGCCATCTCTCCGCAAATTAAATTATACCACAGAAAATTTCCTTCAATTTAGTCATTATAAAGATCTTCTATTAGAGGAAGATGTATTGTTCCTTCTTTGCCACCAAACTTTTTTGTTTTACCTTTCACATAGAATATTCCACATATGGCACACAAGCATGCATCTATAAAATCTCTGTTTGTAGTTGAGAACTCATGTGGAAACTTTATAAATCTTTTCAATTCTCTAAACAAAATTTCTCTATCAGACTTTAATTTCCTTCCGCCTTTAAGTTTTAAGAACTTAAATACACCATCTGGAAATGTCTCTACAATTTCTCCTTTATAAACTCCTGTAATCTTCTGAGTAAGATTCTTCATGCCCCTTAACAAATTCAATGGAAGAGTTCTTATCCCCTCTCTTCTTAAATCAACCTCTGCATCTCTAAAATTTTTATTAGGATATGTTAGAGGAGCATCAACAGCCACAAGTTGAATCTCTCTTTCTACTGAAAGGAACTTTATAAGCTCATCAAAGCTTACAGTTAAACTAAGCTGAAGCTTAGGGTTTATGAATTTAAAATATTTGTCGACAACACAGATACCAGATTTTCTTTTTATGGAAAGATCTATTCCAACTAAAAGCATTTCTTTTCTCACAAATTTAAAAGAGGGGCAGTAGATGCCCCTCTTTATTTAAAACTCTAATCCTTAACCTACTATGGATAGAATGTAATTGTGACCTTCTGAAGGAGTGGATCCCAATCAACCTGAGCCCCAAATGCCTCTGCGATGAATCTAATTGGAACAACAGTTCTTCCTTGAGGTTCTACTGTGAATGGGGCAACCTCAAGAGCATATGGTTCACCATTCACATAGGCAATCTTATTTCCAAGTTGCATATCTATAACAATGGTACTTCCATCGCTTCTTGGAAGTTCAATGTGAATTCCTTCAGTTTCTGGATCCCAATCAACTGTAGCACCAAAGGTCTCTGCAATAAATCTTAATGGCACCATTGTTCTTCCAGGTGGCATTACGAATGGAGCAATTTCGTAAATTACAGATGTGGTAACTCCGTTCTTTGTTACTTTAATCACTGGAGAATCAATCACAAGCTCTATTATTATCTCTTCCTGATAGATCACAGTCTTTACTATCTTTGCTTCATTTCCTGCTCTGTCTACTGCTTTAAATTCAAGAGTTATCTCTTTCTCTCCCTCTGGCATAGAAACTGTGTATGTAAAGGTGCCATCTGCCTGAACAATCACAGGTTCCCCGTTTATTGTAAGTGTTGCAGTTGGCTCTGTTGTTCCTGAAACCTCAAATACTCTATCCTGAACTTTTTCTGGAACATTCACCTTAAGTATTGGAGGAATGGAATCAAGGGTTACTGATACTTTCTTTGTCTTGGAAAGTGTTCCTTTTTCTGCTCTTATAATAAGTGTATTAAGACCTTCAAGGAGTGTAACTGTTATCGAGAAGTTTCCTTCGTCATCTACATCTGCTTCTTCATCATTTATATAGACAGTAGCTCCAGGATCAGTCTTTCCAGTTATTTCAAGCTCTGGGGTATTCACAAGCTTTGGAACATCATCAATGATAAGGGTTAATGTTGGAATCTTATATGTCACATGGATCTCTTTAATTCCAATATTTCCAAATTCATCAACGGCTATAACCCTTATTAAGTTCTCTCCCTCATTAAGTGTTATATTAACCATGAAGGAATTATCAGGTAGAAGTTCAACTCTCATACCATTCACATAGACAGCTGTAATTTCTGACTCATCGGTAACAGTTCCAAGGACGGTTATGCTATTCTGTGTTAGTGTTGCTCCATCCTCTGGTTCAGTTATTGTTATTTCTGGTGGTTCAGTATCCTCTGTTTGTTCTTTGGTGAAGAAGAGATCGTTAAATACATATTCTCTATCCTCTTTCTTCACCACAACATCATAACCACCAAGATACTGAGGTACAAAGTTTGTGAATATCACAACTCCATTATCATCTGTGTATCCTTTAAGATCGTATATTGTGGCATCATAATTATAGGCAAAGGTAATTCCTACCTCTGCTCCTGTCACAGGCTGTCCATGTGCATCAGTAACTGTTATCTTTATTCTGTTTGATTTTCCAACTATAGCCTTATCCAGTGGTTTTCCACTTGATGTAAATATTTCAACATCCACTTTTACAGATACAAGACTGAACTCATTTATAACAACATATGTCCCTGGAAGAGTGGAGGTGGTTGTGTAGTAAAGAATTACTTCTGGTGCATCTGGAAGTGTTGGATTAAGGTTATCTCTTGCATTTACAGTAAATGTTGCACTGGAAACATTTGGTACTTCCTCTTTCGTCATTATTGCTGATCTAAATCCAAATGGTTCACCGAATGAATCAATCTTTCCGTCCACTCCAATCTTTGCTACATACAGTGGAGCATTTGTTATTGGATCTTTAAGTGTGATCGTCACTGTTTCATTTATCTCTGCAGAAAGGATATTATCTGAAGGTATTATTTCAGCAACAGGCTTTACAATAGGTATATCAAGTTCTCCCATAACATCTCTATTTGGTCCAACAGCAAATATTCTCGCCTCACCTTCTTCAAGGTAAGGTTCACCAAGAGTCAGAGTATATGTTGTATCATGATTGTCTGTAAATGTGGAACCCTTTGAACCAAGGGCAATTATTGTTGATCCTGCAGGGATACCGGGAGCAGAAAGAAGTAGTGTGTGAGAGAAACCAGCAGTTATTTTATTTCTTGCTGGAGAACCATCTATAGAGAGAAGCGAAATTCCAAGGTTCATCTGAGGTTTTATTGGGAATGCATAAGGAATGTATCCCATTATCTTGGATGTTGGAAGAGTTGGATTTCCTGAGTAAACCTTTATAAGTACATATCTTCCAATCTCTATTGGTGTTCTATCATGTTCAGGATCTGCTGAATGGTTGAAACCTACATTCATCTGAGTATAAACTCCGTTTATTATATTCTGGTTAAGTGGATCAAGGTGGGATGCGTCAATTACAATATTTGGAGTTCCGGCTCCGCCAATTGAGAACATATCTGAAACTGGTGTTCCATCTTTATTGTAACCCCATATTTCAATCCAGGCATTATTTTGAGGTATATCCGATGTGTCTGTCACGCTTATACTGATAGCACCTGTACCACCTTGAGATACTTCCGCTGGATCGGTTGTAACCCCAATCTTAAATCCATTAATACTATCTGCAACAGGGAATACACTAAATGTTGCCGTTTCAGATGCTACTCTTCCTCTCTCTTCATCCGTTCTGTTATCCACACCTCTCAGAGGTAAAGTTAATGTAAGGGGTAGAGGGGTATACATTGTTGGTATAACCTTGACTCTTATCTCTCTATCCTCTCTTGAAACCTCCTCCATAAATACAGTCTCATCTGATGAAAGAGTCCAGTTCTCGTCTGGATCAAATACTGTAAGACCTGGTGTTGGCGGCTCATAGAATCCAAATACAAGAATATATTCCTCACCAACAACTGGTGGGAACATCTTTCTATCAAGATGGACAGTTGTTACATCAATGTATGCGTATGGATTATATAGAGAAACCGCCTGAATTGGAAGAGAAATTAACGCTGCACCTGAAACTTTAACTATGAGAGAACCGGTTCCAGAACCTGCTGGAGGAATTGGTGTTCCAGAGATGAGATACGTACCTTTCGATAGAGGTTTTACCTGTGGATTCTGGAATACCCATCCAGGAGGAAGTTCATAACTGAATTTATTTGCAAGATGCAGGCTCATTTCATCTACAGGTTCACCTGTTCCATCTGTTACAAGAATTGTGAAGTGGCATAGTTTATTTGCATATAGAGTTGTTGGCTCGATAAGTAACTTTGCCTGATAATTTGGTGCTCCTATGGAGAAGGGATGATATGGAACAGGATTTCCAGCCTGATCGTAGTATCTTCCAAATCTATAATCGCCTATCTTGGTCTTCTCACTTCCTACTCTTGTAAAGAGAGCATAACTTCCAAGTTCATCTATTATGGCGTAAATCTTAAAGTAACCATTTGGTCCAAGTTTTACAGGTTGATAAGTTTGCGGTGGAAGACCTGCATGTGGAATTTCATTAATTGGACCATTACTTATATATTTTCTCTCGAAACCGTTAACAGGATCTACCTTCCAGAGTTCGACATACACATCGTTATTTCCTGGTGTAAGACCTCCTGGAAGCTGGAATGTTCCTTCAATTACCTGTGGTGTTGAAAGATCCACTGTAAGTGTTCCAAGATCAGTTGTAATTGTCTCCTGATACTTAAGATATACAAACATTGAAACCCTTGGAGAAGTTTGAGCCTCAATTCTATATATTCCATCATACTTTGCACCATGATAACCAAGTGCATCAAACCAACCTGTACCAAGAGAGAAATTACCATTTAGATCAGTAGTTGCTGTTGAAACAGTTGTTAAAGCCCATGGTTCAAGATAGAAGTTTCCAAACTCATCAAATCTTCCTGGTCCTGAAAGAACTATAGTTGCAAAGCTTATCGGGTCAAGGTTTCCATCTAAATCAACATCAGAGAGTGTAGTAAGTGTACCCTGAAGAGTATCTCCAATGGTTGCCATAAGAATTCCATCACATCCAGTAGAACCGTTAACGGTAAGAAGTGGTGTTGCCTGGAAAGAGAATTGTTCATAATCTTCAAGCCACCACTTTGTTGATGGATAGGAAGGTACAACCTCTCCTCTTACAGTAACTGTAGCAGTATCTCCCACATGTAATCCAAGTTCCTGAGCAGAGACATAAACAGGGACATTAATCCACTGACCTGGCATTGAAACAGAAGGAGTCTTATCAATAATCTTTGCATAACCACCTGATGTGGTTATGGTAATTCTCAGTTTATCTCCCAGTTGATCAACATACCATCTTACATTGACACTGAAGCCAGATCCACAAATTTTAAATGAAGATTTTACAACATCAACAAGAGCGTTCACTCTAACAAATCCAGATGTTATTACCCAGTCTGGTGGAGAAATTGGAGGAACTGTTGAAGATATATCACCACAGCATGTTGTATGAATTGTTGCAACAACATAACCTGATGGATGCGTATCAGATTGTGCAGTAAACAAACCAGTATCTGGATCTATTGTTCCAATTGGATACATTGGATCGTTATTCAGTATGCTCCATACAGGTGGAGGGGTTACTACTGTATGATAAAGCGCATCTTCTGTTCTTGCACTAAACTCTTTTCTTTCTCCAGAAATAAGACTTATACTTTCTGGTGTTACCCACACCTTTATTCCCATGGTAACCTGTGCAAAGACAGGTACTTCATTGTAAACTATATTATTACCCACACATGTATTACCTGGACAACCATCATTATAGGTAAAGGATGCCCAGATTCTTGAGGTTCCGCCACCACAAGCAGCAGAATGGAAATTCCCTTCTGAATCTATATCTACTGTTGAGTCTATAAATTCAGAAAGTCTTATATCTCCAAAGGATACAACTCCATCATTATCTACATCTAAATAAAGGTTGCCGGATGCATCCCACTTCACCACTGCAACAAAGTCTGAAAGTTTCATAGGAGGTGTGGTTACATCAGGATCTCCAGCTGCAACTGTAGTATCTGGACAAAGTGACTCATACTTAATAAGACGCTTATCTCCAACTCCTACATAATCGGTATTACCAGGTCCGCTATCATCATATATGTATTCTCCTGCATCATACTGTCCGTTGTTATTAGAATCAACATATTTCTCTGTACCTGTAATAAAAGCAGCAAGTGTCCAGCCAATATCTAAATCACCACCTTCAACTACACTTCCTGCATCATAATTAACTATACTTACAACTGTTCCACCAGCATTCCTTACTGGAATTGTAACTGAATCAACTCTTATATCACCAATTGAAACTGTACCAGATGCATCTACATCAAGATATGTATATTCTTTGATATCAACAACATCATTTCCGTTTGGATCAGGGGTTATTTCCTCTCCTAGATCCCATGTGCAGTTTCCATTAAGATCTGTAAATTCATTTGTTCCCGTACCACTTCCATTAAATTTTCCATCGATACTTACATTCTCTGAATGAACTGGAACAAATGGTATTAACTTTAGTCCTATATCTCCATCACCTGCAACGACATTACCAGCAGATAAACCACACATGCAGGAGAAGAGTCTTACATCATTTGCATCAACAACTCCAGAAGTAGCACCAGAGTCTTGATATAGCCACTCCCCAGGGTCAAAATAACCATTTCCATTCAAATCTACAAATTTTACGTTTGTTATAGCAATAAGTGCTGTACCTCCATCTGTGTCACCTACAAAGGAATTTGCAGGAAAAACATTACCATCAGAATCTACAACATCAGTTAGTCTTCTATCTCCAAATGTTGCAGTTGAACTTGAATCATTATCTCTATATATCCATTCACCAGGGTCATAAGTTGCTGGAAGAGTCGAGCTTACATTTTCAGCGTGCATTTCGTTTGAATTAAAGGCTACAAGTGTTTTTCCTAAATCCACATCACAAGTAGGACACATTGCACCAACAATAGAGCCTGCTGCATAAGTTATTGTTCCAATCTTTACAAGTGTAAGCCTTATATCACCTACTGATACAGCACCGTTATTGTCCATATCTCTATAAACCCACTCACCTGCATCATAGTTTCCATTTATTTCTACATTTTCAGTGTGTTTCTCATTGAAAGCAAAATTGACGAGTGATATACCGGCATCAGGAGAACTATCCACAGTTGTATTTCTGGGATAGCCAGCAAAGAAATCGACGTTCTTTTCTGCCATTGGAATGGGATTATTATTTGCGTCAACCACTGTAGCTGAATACTTAAAATCTGTACACGGTGCAATCCATAAAACTTGAGGAGTCACAATAACCTTAGGTGGTCCTTCAAAGACAACAACAGTCGAAGTATTATTTCTCGTCACAGCTTTAATTGTCAAACTTGCTGAAGCAGTAAATGTCTGTGGAGGAGTTGAATCTGTCCATGTAGGTGAGGTGTAGAATCCATTATTATCGATTACGCCTCCGCCAAGAGGCACTGACCAGAGCCAATTGAAAGGAGATGAAATTCTAAAGTCTCCTGAATCAAGCACATTGTTATCATCAAAATCTATATAATAGGCAAGAGGTTCATCGCTATCCCATACTCCATTTAAATTGTAATCGTAGAATCTATATTTAAATGGATAGAACATGTTATCTGGTTCAAGAATTCCTATATCTTTTAGCTCAAGGGATGGATAGACTGTTGCATCAAGATCTCCTGCTGAAACTTTTGTTCCTGCCATATAATGAGCAAACCTCCCATCATGTGTCCACACATTTACCGCGGTCATTCTTATATCGCAACTGGATACATGGTGAGAGTTGTCCATATCCAGATAAAGTAAATCACAGGAATCGAAAGTTCCGTTAAGATTTGAGTCATAGAATCTAAGAGATGGTGTCGAAAGTCTTAAATCTGCTGGAGCTGAGTAAGAGACAGCTCCATCTCCATTTAAATCTCTATATATTCTTTCACCAGGAGTATATGTTCCTGAGCTATCTGAATCTACAAACATTTCATTTCCGGCAAAAGCTGTGAGAGCAAATCCTTTATCCACATCCAGTTCACCAACCTGACATACACTTCCAGCAAGGTAGGATGAGCTTCCTATTATTACTGTTGAAAGTCTTATATCTCCCACAGTTACAGTACCAGAAGTATCAACATCTCTATACACCCACTCTCCTGGACTATAGATAGTATCACCATTAGCATCATAGTAAAGTTCGTTTACGGGAAAAGCTGTTAACACATCTCCCACATCTTCATCTTCTCTTACAAAGCTATTATATATATATGTATATGTACCTAAAGTAACTATGGTCAACCTTTGATCTCCAACAGTAACGCTACCCGAAGCATCTAAATCTTTATATATATCCTCTCCTGGAGTATAGTAAGTGGATAAATCTGCATCATAATACATCTCCACATTATTTTGAAATAGAACCAGTGGGGTTCCTTCATCTAAATCTCCTGCAGCAACTACTGAATTTGCAGCATAGGTTGTTCCCCCAATTGTTACACTTGTTAATCTTCTATCTCCAGCATCAACGACTGTTGGATCATTTCCTGTCTTATTTCTATAAATAAACTCTCCATAATCATATGCTCCATTTGAGTTAATATTCTCGGCATGTCTTTCCTCATTAAGATCTCCAGTAGTTCTAAAGTTTGTCAGTGGTCTCGTCAAATCACCTTCTCCTCTTACATAGGATGGATTGGGGAATATATAAGGGGCATATAGCGGATTTCCAATATCAACATCACCCTCTTTTACAGCACTTCCTGGAGTATAGCTTCCACCACAGGAGGATGCAGTAATCCTTATATCTCCAACTGAAATTGTAAAGGAATTATCTGAATCTAAGTAGAGGCAATCATAACAGTCATAGTGCCCATTTGCATTTGAATCACAGTAACGGAAATGAGCAGCGTCATTGGCGTCTACACGTATTCCACAGTCAGAATCACCGTTTGTAACATATGTTCCAAAAGGATTAATAAATCCTTCATAGAGAGTATTATTATAGATATCTTTTGGATAAGCCCTGAGGATTACATGATTCCCAAAACCTGCAACGTAACTGGTGGATGGAAATTTGTTTGACTCAACAAAAGCTGGATCAGGAGATATCTCTAAATGATCAAAGACAGTTGGATATATAAAGAAGGAAGGAGATGTAGCATCTACAGTTTCCTGTGATGTATGGAATTTCAGGGAATAGTAACCTGATGTCTTTGGATTCTTAATCCCTGCAGAAGGTAGGAAAGTAAGGGTATGATGATCCACTGAACCAGGATCTCCAAAAAGATTTATGGATGTTATTACAGCAATTTTCCTATTCAATAAATCAACCTGTACATCTACTATGTTGTTACTCCCATCAATTAATACTGCTGTTGTGGGAATTGCAGAGGGAAGCGTAAACTCCTTGTTAATATCACCACCAGCGTCTATGGGAAATGTAACAACTAAATTATCAGAGTTTGCCGAAACTGGAAGATCAAGATCAAAAACAATGTCAATTCGTGGAACCTCCCCCACAATTGCAGGCGTTATTATAACATTCAACACAGATGCCGTACTTGTAGCTCCAAAACTTATGGGGATTCTTGGAAGGAATGTAAACACCAGCATTAACGCCATTAAAATACTTAAAAATTTCCTCATACCTTCCACTCCTTTCTTTTTTTCTCTTCTCATTATTCTTCTCCTTTACCACCTCTTTTAAAATTTTATTTATTTTATTATATATTAGACTTCCTTCTCCTCCAAGTTAATATTATAATCTCTTATCTTATTAAACAAAGATTTTCTTGAGATACCAAGAAGCTTAGCCGCTTTGGTCTTGTTTCCTCCCGTTTTCTTTAAAGCCTTAACTATCATCTCCTTTTCCAAACGAGCAATAGCTTCCGTCAAAGGAACAACATCCCCTTTCTCTTCTACATCATTTGATTCCACCATTTCAGATTTGTTCCTCTTTATGCCCTTGGGGAGATGCTCTGGGAGTATAACTGATCCCTGAGTCACAACAATAGCATGAGCAATGCTGTTTTCCAGCTCTCTTATGTTACCAGGCCAGTTGTAATCCATAAAAATTTCCATAACCTCAGGTGATACCCCGGTAACAACCTTTCCATATTTGTGTGAGTACTTATAAATAAAATACTCCACTAAATCTGGTATATCCTCTTTTCTTTCTCTAAGGGGTGGAAGGTGAATTGTAAAAACGTTTAGCCTGTAGTATAGATCCTCTCTAAATTTTTTCTCTTCCACAAGTTTTAGAAGATTTTGATTTGTGGCAGCAATTACTCTTGCATTTGTAAAAATTGTCTCCTTTCCCCCAACCCTCTCAAAAGTTTTCTCCTGAAGAACCCGGAGTATTTTTGCTTGAAGAGAGAGTGACATGTCTCCAATTTCATCCAGAAAGATAGTTCCATCTTTTGCCTGTTCAAATTTACCAATCCTCCGCTCCTTGGCATCAGTAAATGCCCCCTTCTCATGCCCAAAAAGCTCGGATTCAAGAAGCCCCTCTGGTATAGCGGCACAATTCACAGTAACAAAAGGTTTGTTTCTCCTCCCTGAATTCATATATATACTTCTTGCAACTAACTCTTTTCCTGTGCCACTTTCACCAAGAATAAGAACAGTAACATCACTGGATGCTGCTCTTCCTATCTGCTTGTAAATATCCTGCATTTTCTGGCTCTTCCCTATAAGCCCTTGTGTGATAAACTCATCCTCACCGAACTGCGTTGTTTTTGCCTTCTCTGAAAGTTTCTTAAGCTGAATTGCCTTTTCAAGAGTAACCTTTATCTCCTCAAGATCTAAAGGCTTTGTGACATAGTCGTATGCACCTTCCTTCATAGCCTGAATTGCTGTATTGGATGAGCCATAGGCGGTCATCATAATAACCGGAAGATCTTTATCGATTTCCTTTATCTTTAAGAAAGCCTCCATGCCATCCATCACCGGCATTTTTATATCCATAAGAACAACATCTGGATAAATTTCCTGAACTTTCTTTAAGGCTTCCTTGCCGTTCTTTGCTTTAAATACAAAGTAATCGTCCTTCAATGCTTCATTGAGAAAGTTTAAGATGTTCTCTTCATCATCAACTACAAGAACGCTGAATTTATTAACTTTTTTATTCATATCCAAATTATACCACTATTTAATAGGAATGTAGACAAAAAACGTTGTCCCATCCTTGTTTGAGTTAAACCATATTTTACCATCATGCATCTCTACTATCTTTTGAGATATTGGAAGACCCAGTCCTGTTCCCTTTTCCTTCGTGGTAAAAAATGGCATAAATATCTTCTCCCTATCCTCCTCCTTTATACCAAAACCAAAATCTTTTATCTCTATAAGTATACCATTCTGTGCCCTCTTTGTTCTTATGATTATTTTACTGTTAAATTCTGAGGCATCTATAGCATTAAGGATAAGGTTTATAAATACCTGTTCCATCTGTTTCGGATCAAAGGAGAATCTGGGATCATACTCAAAATCTATCTCAACTTTTATGTTTTTCTCCTTTAACTTCTCATTAAGCAGAGATAGTGAATCTTTTATAGCTTTTGAGATGTTTGTCATAATTTTGTTTGGAGGGGAGGGCCTTCCGTACATAAGGAGATCTCTTAGAATATTCTCCAGTCTTCTAACCTCTGAGAGTATTGTTTTTATATACCTTTCTTCATCTCCACCCTTTCCTTCAAGTTTCTTCTCAAGAATTTGAGCAAAACCTTTTATGGATGTTAAAGGGTTTCTAATTTCATGGGCAACACCTGTGGTAAACATCCCAAGAGTTTTCAAAGCCTCGGTTCTACGCTTTTCCTCCAGCAATTTTACTTCCTCAGTTACATCCTCTACACTTATTAATAAATCATCTCCATTAAATGGAGTGGAAAATATGTGAAATATTTTCTCATTACCCCCGACTTTAATCTTCTTTTCCCTGAATCTTCCACCACCCTTTACAGACTCCACAATCTCTCTTAAATGGGGAAAAAGAGTATAGTCCTTTCCTATAACATCTTTCTTCCTTACTCCAAGAAGTTCCTCACAGGCTCTGTTAAATTCCTTAACTGTTCCATCCCTGGAAACAATAAGAACGCCGGAAGCTATGGTCTCAAGGATTTTTTCAGAGTTACTTCTTGATACAAGAAGAGATGTGGACAAATCATTTATTGCCCTACTTATTTCTCCTATCTCTCCACTCATTACAGGAAGTTTATAGGATAGATCAGATTTTAGATTTTCAAGGCCAGTCTTTATGATGGTAACCTTTTTTACAAACATCAAAGATATATAGATTGCTAAAATTCCTGAAATAAGTAGAACCACAAGTATAATATTTCTCTCTTTGGCTTTTAAAGATTCTATCTCAGAAAGCACAAGATCTTTTGGCTCCTCAACCCACACAAACCCTGCTTTCTCGCCATTCTCATATATAGGGAAAACCACTCTTATCTTTTCACTATCTTTTGACTTTGATTCTTGAACAGCAAGAGGTCTATTGAAATCATCTCCATATATAAAAAAACCAACACCTATCTCTTCATTTTCTTCATGAATGGGCTTTGTATAATCAAAGAGTGCTGTCTCAAGCTGTGTCTTTTTGACTACATTCAAATCTGTATTAAGTAAATCTGCCTGCACTTTCAGTTTTTCACTCACTCGATTGTAGGAGGAAACAAGTTGCCTTCCTATAGTAGAAAGCTTCTCCTCCTCTGCTTTCCAGAATTTAGTCTCTGTTTCTTTGATGAGAAGGGAACCAAGAGAAAGCGTGGTTATTATTACGACCACGAGAAAAGTTACAGCTACTTGAAACCTTAAAGAAGTAAAAAATTTCATTACTTTTCGAAAATCCTCTTTAGCTTTATCCAGTCCTCTGTTACCACCTTTGTTTTACCAACAGCTTCCTTCAGTGGAACAGATGTAATTTCTCCATTTTTCATGGTAGCCATCCTGCCAAACTCTCCACTCTTAACCATCTCAACAGCCTTAACACCAAGTCTCATGGTAAGTATTCTATCAAAAAGAGTAGGAGAGCCACCTCGCTGAATATGACCAATCTGAACAGATCTTGTCTGAATTCCGGTTTTCTCCTTTATAACCTTAGCAATGTAGTTTCCAACTCCCTTTTCCTGCAACAATTTATGTCCAAAAGCATCTACCTCATGGGACTCATCTTCCCCTATTTCAACTCCTTCAGATACGCAAACAACGGCATAATTCTTCCTCTCAAATGCTTTCTTTATCTTCTCAATTAATTCATCTTCATTATATTTTTCTTCTGGAAGAAGGGTGTAATCTGCTGCTCCAGCAAGTCCTGTGAATAGAGCAACCCAACCTGCGTGTCTTCCCATTACCTCTAGAACTATTACCCTTTTCATTGCCTTCGCAGTATCTCTAAGTCTCTCGATGGCATCCATGGATACTGTAGCAGAGGAATCAAATCCAAAAGTATAATCTGTTTCTGAAATATCATTATCCATTGTTTTGGGAACACCAACAGTCTTTATATCATGCTCTTCATATAAACGGGATGCAACACCAAGAGTATCATCTCCACCTATTGCAATAAGAGCTTCTATGTTTTCCTTTTTTAAAGTTTCTTTTATTTTCTCAACTCCGTTTTCCACTTTAAAAGGATTGGTTCTTGAGGAATAAAGAATTGTACCTCCAATAGGCATAATGTCGTCAACCACCTCCCTTGTTAGAAGAATTCCATCATCATCTATAACTCCTTTCCAGCCATTTAAAAAACCAAAAACACTGTAACCGAAGTCAAGACTTCTCATAAAAATTGCTCTTATGGTGGAGTTCAAGCCAGGACAATCTCCACCACCTGTCAAAATGCCTATTCTCATAGCACTCCTCCTTTAAGCAAAAATCTCCTCTTTATACCAGAAATTCTCCTCTCCTATGAGCTTTTTAAGTTCAGTTATTACATTAGGAGTTACTTTTATAAAATGTTCTCTTTCAAGCTCCATCTCGAGTCTCTTTCCATTTAACACAAGATATATTGTTACTGGATCGTTCCCTCTATGTTTTTCAAAGAATTCATGAAGAGATCTAAGAAATTCATCATTAATATTTTTCCTTTTCAGTTTAAGGTATAGATGGAATCCTCTTTTTTCTACATCCTTCAATTTCTCCTCCAGCTCCCTTTTTGTAAGAAACTCCAAAACCTTTAAAACCCTTACTGAAACTCTATCGTTTTCAATTCTATACTCTCCCTCAATTCTTATAACACCTTCTTTCCTCAGGTAGTTCTCCACCTGAGAGGCAACGGGGTTAAATGCCACTATGGAGATTTTACCACTTTCATCCTCCAAGACAAACTTCAAAACTACATCCCCCCTCTTTGTTTTATAGTGTCTAAAACTGGTTATAGCACCAAGCAATTTAACGTTGCTTCCACTTTCTATTTCTGATAAGTTTGATATTCTTATTTCATTCTTCCTCATCTTCTCTATATAGTTTTTAAGAGGATGTCCCGAAAAATAGAAACCAAAAGCTTCTTTTTCCCAATCAAGGATCTTTCCCTTTGAAACTTTCTTTTTCTTCACAGGTTCAGAAAAAAGCATGGGTTTTTTCTTCTCATTCCCTTTTAACTCTTCCAGGAGAAGTACTCTATCGGGATTTAAGCTGTCGAAGGCACCTGCCTTTATAAGGGATTCAATAACCTTTTTATTGATCTTTCCACTTTTACATCTTGTAAGAAAATCATAGAAGGATCTGTACTCCCCTTTTTCTCTCTCCTCAACAATTATCTTTGCAGCATTCTCTCCAACATTCTTAATGGCTGAAAACCCGAACCTTATCGCATCTCCCTCAATTTTAAAGTATATGTCGCTTTTATTTATATCCGGGGGAAGGATTTTTATTCCCATACTTTCAGCTTCCTTTATATAATCTGCTTCTCTGTCTTCGTTTCCAGAAACAGATGTAAGAAGTGCAGTGAAGAACTCTTTTGGATAATGTGCTTTAAGGTATGCAGTTTGATAAGATATTGTGGCGTAAGCAGTGCTGTGAGACTTATTAAATCCATATTCGGCAAATTTTTCTATGGTGTTAAAGACCCTTTCAGCTATTTCTTTTTCAATTCCATTGTTTATGCATCTATTTATAAAATCATCTCTTAATTTAGCCATAATATCTTTCTTCTTCTTCCCCATGGCTTTTCTTAAAAGATCCGCTTCAGCAAGAGTGTAACCTGCAAGTTTTTGGGCAACCTGCATAACCTGCTCCTGATAAACTATAATTCCATAGGTGGGTTTCAAGATCTCGTCAAGCAAAGGATGAATAGATGTATAATTTATAACTCCATGTTTTCTCTTTATAAATTCATCAACCTGACCTGACTTAATAGTTCCCGGTCTGTAAAGGGAGAGGACTGCAATAATATCCTCCATAGTGTTAGGTTTAACTCCAGTAAGAACTCTCCTCATCCCGGGAGATTCAAGCTGAAAAACACCGATGGTTTTACCCTCCCTTAAAAGTGAAAAAGTCTTCTCGTCATCAAGGGGAATTTTTTCTATTTCAAAATTTTCTTCCCTCTCTCTATTTATAAGAGTTAAAGCATTCTCAATAACAGTAAGTGTTCTCAAACCAAGAAAGTCCATTTTAAGTAGCCCCATCTCTTCGAGAACATCTTTATCATATTGGGTTGTAACACTCTTATCCTTTGTAAACTGAAGTGGAACAAGATCTGATAATGGCGTATCACCTATTACAATTCCCGCTGCGTGGGTGGAAAAGTTTCTTATAAGTCCTTCAAGCTTCATAGAAAGTTCAAAAAGTTCTCTTTTGTTTTCGTCACTTTCCATTTCCTTCTTTAACAGGGGTTCGTTAACCAGGGCATCGTTGAAATTCATTCCAAATGGTATAAGTTTTGCAATCCTGTCCATTTCCTTGGCAGAGTACCCAAGAACTCTGCCAACATCTCTTATTACCCCCCTTGCCTCCATCCTTCCAAAGGTGGCAATCTGAGCAACTCTATCTTCCCCATATTTCTTTCTTACATACTCAATAACTTCATCTCTCCTCTCATCAGAAAAGTCAATGTCTATGTCTGGGAGGGAAATCCTTTGAGGATTAAGAAATCTCTCAAAGAGAAGATTGTACTGAAGTGGATTTATTTCTGTTATTCCAAGTAAGTATGAAACAAGACTTCCTGCTGCACTTCCTCTTCCAGGACCGACTCTTATACCTTTACGCTTGGCAAAAGAAACAAAATCTGAAACTATGAGAAAATAGTCTGAAAATCCCATCTCCTTTATAACAGAAAGTTCTCTTGTAAGTCTCTCCATTATCTCTGGAGTTTCCTTTCCAAACTTCTCTTCAATTCCCTCCTCACATTTCTTTTTCAAAACAGAAAATGCGTCTTCTCCTTCTGGAAGAGGAAATTTTGGTAACCTTGATTTTCCAAGAGGTATTTCAACCTCACATTTTTCAGCAATTTCCATGGTAGTATGAATGGCGTCTGGGATATCTTTAAATAATTCCCACATTTCCTCAAAGGACTTCAGATAAAATTCATCAGTTTGAAACTTAAGTCTATCAGGATTACTTATAGTTGTCTGAGTTTGGATACACAAAAGTATTCCATGTGCCTTTGCATCTTCTTTTTTAAGATAATGGGCATCGTTTGATGCAAAGTATTTTGTATCTGTCTCTTTGGCAAGACGGAGAAGTTCAGGAATAACCCTTTCCTCTTCAGGAAGGTGATGATTCTGAAGCTCTATATAAAAATCATCTCCAAAGATTTCTTTAAATGCATAGACTCTTTTCTTTGCTCTCTCATATTGACCTGAGAGGATAAGAGAAGGTATCTCACCCTTAAGGCATGAAGTTCCAACAATCAATCCCTCACTGTACTTTTTTAAAACCTCCATATCTATTCTTGGTTTATAGTAAAAACCCTCAAGGTGTCCAATGGATACAAGTCTTGTAAGATTTTGGTAACCTTTAAAATTCTTTGCAAGGAGAAGTATGTGGTAATTTACAGCATCTTCCTTTCCCTTTTTATCAAATCTGGATGTGGGAGAAAAGTACATTTCAACACCTATTATAGGTTTTATTCCCTCCTTTTTTGCTCTTTTGTAGAAAGGTATTATGCCATACATTCCTCCGTGGTCTGTAAGTGCTACTGCTGGCATTTTAAACTCTTTAACCCTTTTTATGAGCTCATTTACTCTTAAGAATCCATCAAGAATTGAGTATTCGCTGTGGACATGAAGATGAATAAAGCTCATCTCTTAAGCTCCTCTAAAAATACCTCTCTTAATATTTTTGGATCCGCTCTTCCTTTTGTCTTCCTCATAACCTGACCAATAAGAAAAGTCAGGGCATTCTCTTTTCCTTCTTTATAGTCATTAACAACCTTTTCGTTCTCTTTGAGAACCTCTAAAACAAATTTTCTTATCTCGTCCTTCGATGTTATAGGAAGGATATTTTCCTTCTCAATTATCTCTTTAAAACTCTTGCCTTCAAATAGTTTCTTTATAATTTTTTTAAGTATCTTGGAAGAAATTTTTTCATCTGAAAACATCTTTACAGAGTTTGATAAATCTCTGGGAGTAAATGGTAGTTCTTTAAGACCTTTCTCATTCATAATTCCTAAAACCTCTGTAAGAAGCCAGTTACTTATTGCCTTTGGATTGTTAAATACCTTGAGTGATTCAAAATAAAAATCTTTTAAATAAATATTTCCTACAAGGGTTTCAACTTCTTTTTCTGACAGAGAAAATTTCTTCAATCTGTTTCTTACATCCTGGGGTAACTCGCCTATATCTTCTTTTGACTTTATGATAATTTCATCTGTAAGCACCAGGGGAGGAAGATCTGGATCAGGGAAATACCTGTAATCCTCTGCTTCCTCTTTTCCCCTCATGGAGTATGTCTTTCCATCAGACTCATTAAAGTGTCTTGTCTCCTGAACAACCTCTCCACCTTCTTTGATAATCTTCATCTGTCTTTCTATCTCATACTCTAAAGCCCTCTTAACACTTCTAAATGAATTCATATTCTTAACTTCACATCTCGGATGACCTTCAATGGAAACATTAGCATCACACCTTAAAGCTCCCTCCTCCATATTTCCAGTGGATACACCAAGATATATAAGTATTAGTCTCAGCTCCATTAAGTACTCCACTGCCTCATCTGGACTTTCTATATCAGGGTAACTTACAATCTCCACAAGAGGAACACCTGCCCTATTGTAATCCACATAGGAATAATTTGCCTCTACTATATCCTCAGGATGAAGCAGTTTCCCTGCATCTTCCTCAATGTGTGCTCTTATAATCCTTACTTTCTTTCCGCTCTTTGGTAAAACAAGGTAACCCTCTTTCGCAAGAGGAATATCATATTGAGAGATCTGATAACCTTTGGGAAGATCTGGGTAGAAATAGTTTTTTCTATGAAACAGAGATGTCTTTGAAATTTTACAGTTTAGAGCATGACCAATCTTTAAAGCATACTCAACTACCTTTTCATTAAGAGAAGGAAGCGCTCCTGGAAGACCAAGACAAACAGGACATATATTTGTATTTGGGGGAGAAGAAAAATCAATCTTACATCTACAAAACATCTTTGTTTCTGTATTTAACTGAGTATGTACCTCAAGACCTATTATTGGTCTCATAACTCACCTCACATCCTTTCAGGAGTAGAGACTCCCATAAATCTTAAAATTAATCCGAGTAAAATCTCCACACTTTTCACAACAACAAGTCTTCTATTCCTAACCTCATCGTCCTCTGTTAAAACAGGAAAGTCATGATAGAAGGAATGGAAGAGTTTAGAAAGTTCAAGAGCAAAGAATGGAAGAAGATGAGGAGAGTAATTTCTTGCGCTTGAAGAAAGGGTCTCCTCAAAGATAACTATCTTATTCATTATCTCCCTTTCTATACCAGAAAAATTGAAACTCACATTCTTTATGTCTGGAAATGGAATATTTCTTTCAACTCTTTTTCTCTCTATGGCCCTTGTCCTTGTGTAGGCGTACTGAATGTAATAAACAGGATTCTCCAGGCTCTTTTTTCTTGCAATTTCAAGGTCAAATTTAAGTGGTGCTGAGGGAGATCTGGCAAGAAACATAAATCTCACTGTATCTTTACCGATATCTTCCACAAGTTCTCTTAAGGTAACAAATTCTCCCTTTGTCTTACTCATCTTCACTTCTTTTCCACCTTCTACAAGATGAACAATATGGTAGAGAATTACATAAAGAAAATCCTCAGGTATACCAAAAGGTCTTAAAGCCCACTTTAATGGATTAACGTGTCCTATGTGATCCCATCCCCATATATCTATAACCCTGTCAAAGCCTCTCTTCCATTTGTTAACATGGTATGCTATATCTGTAAGGGTATAAGTGTAATCACCAGATGATTTTACAAGAACTCTATCTTTTTCATCTCCAAACTCTGATGACTTAAACCATAAAGCACCCTCTTTTTCATAAATCAACCCCTTGTTTTTAAGGATACTAAGAACCTCTTCAACTTCTCCCCTTTCCCTCATCTCTCTTTCAGAAAACCAATTATCAAACTCAACTCCAAACAAGGAGAGGTCTTCTCTTATGGACTCAATTATAATCTGTAGTGCTCTCTCACCAACTTCTTTTTTATTAAATGTTTTTCCATTAAATTCTTTAATGATTCTTTCTGCAATTTCATAAACATACTTTCCCTTGTATCCATCTTCAGGAAAGTCGTAATCTTCTCCTTTGATCTCCATAATCCTTGCCCACACTGATTCTTTAAGAAGCTCAATCTTTCTACCAGCATCGTTTAGATAGTACTCTTTTTGGACATCATAGCCAACATAGGAAAGTATGTTTGCCAGTGTGTCGCCAATAACAGCATTTCTCCCATTTCCAAGAGTTAGAGGACCTGTAGGGTTTGCAGATACAAATTCAACCTGAATTTTTTTCTTATCCGACAAGGAATTTCTTAAATAATCTTCCTTCTTTAAAAACAGATCAAAAACAAAGTCTTTATAGAACTTTGATGAAAAGTGCATGTTGAGAAATCCGGGTGGGAGAAGGTCAACTTTGTCAAAATACCTATTTTCCCTAAAGATCTTTAAAATCTTCTCCTTTACGCTATCATCAAACTTTATAAGAAAATTAGAGGAGATATCTCCATACTTTTTGTTTTTGGGAATGTAAAGAGAAAGGGGAGGTTTCTCCCCTAATACCTTTTCTACTTCCATTAAGAGAATATCTTTTAATACCACTACCTTATCACTCCAATTAATCTATTAATTACTTTCCTAACACCTGAAATTTTACCAACTTTTTCCTCTATTGCATAGAGGGAGGAAGGATTTGTTACCTCACCTTCAAGAAAAACCACTCCCCCCACTGAAAAAAATGAAATATTATCTTTAGTAAACATTCTGTCCTTAAGGATTTCTGAAATTTTATTTTCTATCTCCACATCTTTGCTTCTATCTCCTCTTGATACAATCCCATTTACAACACCAAGAACTCCCGGAACCTCTGATGCTCTATCAACCACAGCTTTTTTCTCCTCTTCACTCTCAACATTTCCCTTTATATAAGCAATTTTATTGAGGACTTTTACCCTCAAATGAAAGATTTTAAGTTCCCTTAAGGCATCAAAAAGTAAGCTTTCAAGAGCAAAATCATTAACTGGAAAGGGAGGCTCGATCTTGATCTGGTTTTCTATCCTCTTTACAGGGAGAGATTTAAAATAAGTCTCTATGGTTTTTTTCTCTTTTAGAGTTGAAACGGAACCAAATATTTTTAAAATGCCATTTCTTACACTCACATTCACAGATAAGTTTCTCTCCTTTATTATTTTGGTTGCCGCATCTTCAATATCTTCATCAGAAATACTCCTTCTCACTGGAACTGAAAGTGAATTTACAATCTTTTTTACTCCCTTTATAGATCTTACGAGTTTTTCTGC
>CBFDTJ010000003.1:10000-42130 GCA_965612865.1 uncultured bacterium | reverse complement strand
CCTATGGAGGAGTACCGCTTCTTATAGAAACTGTTGAACAGGAACTTGGCATAGATGTCCCTTACTATGTCAAGGTAAACTTTGATGGTTTTAAAAAGATGATTGATATGCTTGGGGGAATAACAATTGATGTTGAGAAGGATATGGATTATGATTCCTATCTTGGTGATGTGCATATTCACTTAAAGAAAGGTCTTCAACATCTAAATGGAGAGAAAGCTCTGGAGTATGTAAGGTTTAGAATGGATGAAACAGGAGATATTGGCAGAATGAAAAGACAGCAGAAGTTCTTGAAAGAGCTTGCCAAAGAAGCCCTATCCATCAAAAACACAATAAGAATGCAGAAGATTCTTCTTGAAATGAAGAGCTGGGTTCAAATGAATCTAAAGCCATGGCAGGTTATAAAATTGGGAATCTTGCTTAAGAGCATAAAAGATGAAGATATAGAGACAATGACTGTGCCGGGTTATGCTGGATGGTGGGAAGACGGTCTCTCCTATTATTTTGTGGATAAAGACAAACTTGAAGAAATTGTAAATGAGTATTTAAGGGATGATGGAGAGATTCCTTAAAGAGAGCTTCATATTAAGATTTATTGATTTCATCCTTGAACTCATAAGGGAGAGTTTTATAGGTAAGGTAGTTTCCATGTTTGTTTATGCTTTTGAAGATAGTTTCGTCTTCTCCCTTATTAAAAAGTATGGAGTGGATGTAAGTCTGAGTTTAAGAACAGGTTTTTTAGATTACAGAGGAGATAGCTTCAATCTTCTTCTTGCCATTTTCGTTATTCTTGTGCCCCTATCTTTTTTTATTTTTGATGTTGGGGTCAGGGTGATTTCCTGGGTGGTTATTTATTTTATACTCTACATTCTTCTCTTTAAAGAGAACCTGGTTAAGGAGAGCTTCATATTTAAAGTAATTTCAGGGGTTTTATCATGAAGAAGGGAGGAACTTTTGTCTTTTCTCTTCTTTCTGGATTGGGCTTTTTTATTTCTCCAGTCCTTTCTTTAATTTTCTCGCTACCCCTTATTTTTTATTACTTTCCTGAGAAGCTTCTTTTTTATCTTGTCCCCCTTTATCCTCTGATGGACTTCTTTGTAAGGCGAAGTTTTACATCCATCTCTTCTATATGGGATGAGGGATTTTTAATCCTCCTCTTTCTTATACTTCTTATAAGGATAAAGAGAAAAAGTGTAGTTTTTACAGAGATTATAAATCCCGTTCTCCTTTTTCTTTTTTTCCTGAGCTTATCTCTTTTAAAATCCAATATCCCTCTGAGTGCTGGAATTGATGGAATAAGAAGTTACCTTGAGATGTTCCTTTTCTTTATAGTAGTTGTAAACTTTACCTCCAACAAAGAGGATATAAGAAAGATTATTGACATTTCTTTGGTTTCTGTATCTATTGTATCCATCTATGCAATATACCAGTTCATTGTGAAGGTTCCCATTCCTCCTTCCTGGGTGGATAAAGATCTGGAAATGGGTATAGCCACGAGAGCGTTCTCTATTTTTACAAGTCCAAATGCCCTTGCAGGTTATTTAATCCTCATTTTGCCACTTGTATTTATTCTCTTTTTAAATGAGAAGGGTATCAAGAAATATATCTACCTCTTTGTTACACTCATCTCTCTTTCTGCCCTATTATTTACCCTTACAAGAGGTGCATGGTTATCCATATTCTTAGCCTTCTTTTTCTTTGCCCTGACATACAAGGATAAAAGGATTTTCCTCCTGCTTGTAATTATTATTGTTTTATCCTACTTTATTCCACAGGTAAGGACAAGATTTATGAATCTTTTATCTCCTGTCTATATAGAGAAGGCAAGGACTTATGGAAGGATATACAGATGGAGTCTTGCCATAGATATTTTTAAAAGAAATCCAATTTTGGGCGTTGGGCCAGGTGGTTTTGGTGGAGCAGTGGCAAGTAGAGTTGGATTTTTTGAGGGTATATATGTGGATAACTATTATCTTAAAACCCTTGTTGAGACAGGAATCTTTGGTTTTATCTCCTTTCTGTACATGATTTTTACCATGATTAAGAGAGGAATTGCAACAGTTGTAAACAGGAATGATGGATTTTTAAAATCTGTAGCCCTCGGTATAACATTCGGTATTATTGCATTCCTTATCAACAATATTACAGAGAATCTATGGGAGGTTGTGCCTCTATCTGTTACTATGTGGACATTGGCTGGAATTCTCTTTTCCATAAGGAGGATAAATGATTAAAGTGGGTGTTTTTATAAGCGGAGGAGAGAAAGGGGGATCAAGATATCAGGTTATGAGTCTTGCAAGAGGCTTAAAAGGGAAAGTGGAGGCCATTTTTTTTACCTTTTTTAAAGGTCCCCTGTTTTATGAAATTGAGGAAAGTGGATTCAAAAATCATTTCTTTGAATCAAAACTTCCCTTCTCTTCCAAGGTATTTAAAGATGTGTTTAAAAGGGTTTCAGAGGAGAATTTATCCCTAATTCATACATATGGAGTGAGGGGAAATTTCTATGGTAGAAGGATAGCAAGGAAACTGAATATTCCTGTCATCACAAGTATCACAAGTTTTATAAGGGAGGACTATTCCTCAAAGATAAAGGGATTTATCTTTGAAAAGATTGATAATACCACAATAGGTATTCCGAAGGTGGTTATAGTTCCATCAAGGGCTTTGATGAGGGATGTGTTGAGAAGAAATCCAGCACTTGATGTTAGAGTTGTACCTTTGGGTGTTGAGATACCAGATGGTTTTTTTTCAAAAGAGGAGTTTTTTGGTAAAAACGACTTTGTCATTGGAAGCATAATGCGAATGGAAAGGGTTAAAAATCCACTTTTTTTAATTGATGTATTTAAGGCAGTTCACCTTAAAGAGAAAAAGGCGAAACTTATGATTGTGGGAGATGGAAGTATGCGTACTCTTGTTGAGAAAAGGATAGAAGAGTATGGATTAAAAGATTCTGTTGTTATTACTGGGTTTAGAAAAGACGCAAAGAGATTTTATGGTGTTTTTGATGTTTTTGTATCCACCTCCATAAGAGAAGGTTTCTCTGTTTCAGTTCTTGAAGCCATGGCGTCATCTCTTCCTGTGGTAGTTAGTGATTCAGGTGGTGTAAGGGAGATGGTGGAGGATGGAGTAAATGGGTACATTGTAAAAGATTTTGATGTGGAAGAATTTAAGGAGAAGATCCTTTTGTTTAAAGATAAGAAGTTAAAAGAAGAGTTTGGTAAAAGAAACATAATAAAAGTAAAGGAGAGGTTTACAGTGGATAAGATGTGTGAAGATACTCTAAAGATATACAAAGAGGTGATTGGTTGAAAAAGATTCTATTTGTATCCTTTTTCTCACCTCCCATGGGAAGTGGTGGAAGTCAGAGAATACTGAAGATATTAAACAATTTGAAGGGATTTGAGAAGTATCTTCTAACTGCTAATTACCCCTCTATAAGGTATAAGGATGAGTTTTTAAAGGTATCCGATGATGTTAAAATTTTCAGGGTTTATTATAAAGATCCAAGACTCTTTTTTCCAAAAGCTCTTCTTAAATTAATCAAAAGAAAAAAGAAAGAAGGGGGAGGTATAGATGTTGTTGAAGAGTTTAAAGTTTTGAAGGGTGGGCTTCTTTCAAAACTCAAACTTTCTTTTTTTATCCCTGATGAAAAGGTAACATGGGTTAAAGATGCTTCTCTGGAAGGAAAAAGAATAATAAAAGAGAATGAAATAGACACAGTAATAACCACAGGTCCACCTCACTCTGTACATCTTATAGGACTAAAACTTAAAACATTGGGAATTAAATGGGTTATGGATTTGAGAGATTTATGGTCAGATAATCCCTTTGTGCTCTATCCAGGAAAGGTTAGGGAGAAGAATAGAAGAATAGAGGAAAATTGCATAAGAGAGGCAGATTTAATACTCACCGTTACCAAATCATTTAAAGAGAGGCTTCTTAGAACCTATAAATTTCTTTCAGAGGAGAGGGTGAAGGTAGTTTATGGTGGGTATGACGAAAATGACTTTAATGTCTCCCCTAAAAAACTTAAAGGTTTTACCATATCATATGCAGGAAGTTTCTACTCCATTCAGACTCCTGTGTATTTTTTAAAAGCTGTAAGAGAAGTTATAGATGAAGATGAGGAGATAAAAAGAAATATAAAAGTTTATATTCTCGGTCCCTTTGAAGAGAACACTGAAAGGATAGCTTCCTCTCTGGGACTCAAGAATTACGTAGTTGTTACAGGATTTATGCCCCACAGGGAGGCTATCTCTTACATACTTGGCTCATCTGTTCTCTTCCTTTATCTTGCAAGAGGGGGTTTTGAAACTGTCCCTCAGAAAACCTTTGAGTATATGAGAGCTAAAAAAAGAATACTTGCCCTTGTTCCAGATGGAGAGTGTAAAGAGATTCTTGAAACCTGTGGTTTTAAAGATAATGTGGATCCTGAGAATGTTAGTGAAATAAAGAAAAAGATTAAAGAGTTGTTTAGTTTATGGAAGAGGGGGGAAGAATTTAAACCAGACATTGATTGTGTGAAAAAGTATTCCATGGATAATTTAGTGGATGTGTTTATAAATTCTCTTAAAGAGGGAGAAGTTATATGAAAGTATCTGTTTTTGGCCTTGGTGCAGTTGGTCTTCCTTTAGCCCTTATACTTTCTTTAAATGGAGAAGAAGTTTACGGTGTAGATATAGATGCCCAAAGGATTGAAAGGATAAAGAAAGGAAAGACTGGTCTTTACGAATATTTTGAGGGGAGGAGCATAGATGAGATAGTAGTTGATGAGATTAAAAAAGGAAGATTCATCCCAACCACCGACTATGAACATGTGTTAAAGTTCTCCAGTGTGATAATAATTACCATACCACTTCCCCTCACAAAGAATAAGAGAGTGAATTTTAGATACATAAGAAGGGGTGGAGAAATGATAGGGGGTAGTTTAAAGAAAGGGGATCTCGTAATTCTAAGAAGCACTGTTCCCATTGGGACAACAAGGAATATACTTTTGCCCCTTCTTGAGAAGCTCAGTGGCTTAAAAGTGGAGAGAGATTTCTATCTATCCTATGTTCCTGAAAGGATGGCAGAGGGAAAAGCCTTTGATGAACTTATAAGTATGACTACAGTGATAAGTGGTGTTGGAGAGAGAAGTGTAAACAAGGCGAAGGAATTTTTTAAAAGATTTTCAAAGGATATATTCATTTCTCCCTCCATTGAGCATGCTGAGGCATCAAAACTCATAGAGAATGCTCAAAGAGATTTAAACATAGCCATGGTGAACGAACTGGCACTCTTTCTAATAGAGAACGGACTTTTTCCAAAAGAGGTTATAGAGATAGCAAAGACACACAAGAGGGTAAAAAATCTTCTCTCTCCCGGACCTGGTGTTGGAGGACATTGCCTTCCATATGCCTATTACTATTTGAAAGAAAGTGTGAAAGGGAAGGAGTATCTTTCTTTATTTGAACACGGAAGAAGAATTAACGATTCTATGCCAGAGAGGATACTGAAACTTATAAAGGCAAAACTTAAAGAGACTCATAAGAAAATCAAAGATAGTAAAATATCAATTCTTGGTCTTTCCATGAAAAACTACTCAAAGGATACAAGGGAAAGTCCAGCTATAAAGTTTATAAATCTTGCAAGGGAAAGTTTCAGGGAGATTGCAGCCTATGATCCAGAAGTGGAAGAATCTATCTTAGAGAAGAAGGAGTCTCTAAATGAGGTACTAAAGGGAAGCGATGTTGTTGTTATTATGGCAATTCAGAAGGATTTTAATGATTTAACCATAAAAAAGATAAAGGATTACGTGGGAAAGGATTTTATTCTTGTGGATACAAGGGGGCTATTTAAAAGGGAAGAGATTGAAAGGGAAGGTATAGATTTTATTGGTTTTTAAATAATAAGGAGGAGAAAAATGAAGATAAGAAATGCAAAGGAGATACTTGAAGATCTAAAAAAGGTATCCCAAATAATAGTTGATTTGGGGTACTCTGCAATCCTTCAGAATGAAAGAGATCTTGCCCTTGAAGCAATTGTTATGAAGAGAAAGATAAATGAGTTATCCTATGAAATAAGGCTTTCCATAATTTATGCCTCAAAGAGTGCATGGACAACAAGAAAGGAGATAGAACAACTTGCATCTATTCTTCAGGTGGGTGTAGCTGCTAAAGAGATAAGTGATGGAGTTGAAGATCTTATTGCCATCGTTTTGAGGGGAGAGGGTGCTCATCCTATTTTAAGAACTGTCTTTGGAAGAAGGCATGTGATGAAGATTTTAAAGATTCCTGAGGAAGTAGAAAAGATAAGTATTCAAAGTCTTGAGATTCCTGAGGATGTTGAGATTGTTTATATAAGGAGAGATGACACCCTTATCTTTCCTCCTATAAAAGAGAATTTTGTTTTAAGAAAGGGGGATATTCTCCTTATAAATGGACCCAGCTCAAAGATTGAAGATGTAAGAAGAAATATTAACAAAAGATGAGAAAGAGCATTTTCTTAAGTATTCTTTACCAGACCCTGCCGGTGCTTATTTTAACCACCATAGGAGAGGGATTCACAGGAATATTTCTTGGGAGCATGGAGGAGGAATTAAAACTACTTCCAGGTTTACTTATACTTGTACCTGCTATAACAGATATGAGGGGAAACATCGGGACAGCCTTTGGCTCCCGTATAAGCACAATGCTGCATGTAGGTTTTATTAAACCACTATTTAGACTTTCTTCTCTTGTGAAGGAAAATATACTTGTTTCCTTTAGCTTAAGTATTGGGATGGCTATATTCTTAGGTTTTATTGCACATGGCTTTTCTCTTCTTCTTCATATAGGGTCTGTAGGTGTCTTCAGACTTACGCTCATAGCAATTTTAAGTGCCTTTATATCATCAACCATACTTATACCCTTTGTCTTCTTCCTTACGGTTTTCTTCTTTAAAAAGGGAATTGATCCAGATAATGTGATCGCTCCAATTCTTCCCATGTTTGGAGACATCATCACAATCCTTGCTATTCTTATTTCAGCAAGGATTGTTTTAAGATTCTTACCACACATCTCTTCAAGATTTCTACCCCTTATATTTTTATTAGGTGTACTCTCCATGGGTATGAGAACAAAAAAGGATAGATACTCCTTTTCAAGGATAATAAGAGAAAGTATTCCTATATTGACAATATGTGTCATACTTTCTGCCATTTCAGGTACAATACTTAGATCAAACGAGCATCTCTTTTTTATGTTTCCAGGAGTCTTGTCACTTGTACCTCAGGTTGTAGAAAAAGGAGGAAGTATCGGTGGAGTGGTGGGTGCGAGAATGTCAACTGCCCTGTATATGGGAGAGACAAAGCCCTTTAAGCTGGATAAAACACTTATAGGCAACCTATCTGGAGGTAGCATTGTTGGAATAATAATTTCTCCTTTAGTTGGTATATTTGTCTTTTTTCTCCTTAAATTATTTCATATGGATTCAATGTCACTTCCCTTTATGGTAATGCTTTCCTCTATTTCCATTACAATACTCTCCGTCTCCATGAGTTTCCTCTCTGTAATTATTTCCTCCCTCTCCTTTTTCTTCCACCTTGACCCAAGCAACATTGTGATACCAATAATAACAAGTTTAGGAGATGTAGCAGGTGTCTCATTTCTCATATTCGTGCTATCAAGAATGGTGAGATAAAAGAAAAATTTTTTCAATTATGTTATAATGAGATTGGCATATGAAAAAAGAAAAGGAAGAGATTCTTGAGTTTCTTGCAAGGAAAGGATACAGCTATATACCTGAAATCAGGGATAAATTTGATTTTCCCGACCTATCCTCTATTCTTGATGAACTTAAGAAGGAAGGCAAGATAGACATTTTTAATAACGGGAAGATTGTCCCAACTTCAGTTGGTCTTAGAGAGGGAAGGAATATAGCAGAGAAACATGATATTCTGGAGAAATTCTTGAAGGAGTTGGGAATTGATAAAAAGAAGGCTGATGAAGAAGCCTGTGAGCTTGAGCATTTTCTCCCGGACGAAGGAAAAGAGAGGCTTAGGGGAGTTTTTGGATTTGGTGAAGGAAGCATTGTTACACTTCTGTCTCTGTCCGCAGGGGATGAGGGAGAGGTCGTTTCGATAAGAGGAGGAAGAGGGATGGTGCAAAGGCTCCTTGATATGGGGCTTACACCAGGCACAAGAATTAAGGTTATAAGAAGGGCACCCTTTGGTCCCATTGAGATCTCTGTGAGGGGTTATCATCTTGCTCTTGGAAGAGGAATAGCGCAAAGGATATGGGTGAGAAGAAGGAGATAGTATTTGCCCTTGCAGGCAATGCCAATGTAGGTAAAAGCGTAATCTTTAATCAGCTAACTGGTTCAAATCAAATAATTGGTAATTGGCCTGGAAAGACTGTTGAAAGAGCGGAAGGTCTACTTTACTACAAAAACTGCACCATTAGAGTTATAGATCTCCCGGGAATATATTCACTAACCACATATTCAGAAGAAGAACTCATAACAAGAGAGTTTATAGCAAAGGAAAAGCCAGACATTGTAATAAATGTTATTGATGCAACTCATCTTGAGAGAAATCTTTTCTTTACACTTCAACTTCTTGAGCTTGAAGCCAATGTTGTTGTTGCCTTAAATCAGATGGATCTAACCGAAAAGTTTGGTTTTGAGATAGACGCTAAGAAACTTGAGAAGATCCTTGGAGTTCCTGTGGTTCCAATGATTGCTGTTCAGGGTAAAGGCATAGAAAAACTTGTTGAGACATGCATCAAAGTTTACAATGGAGAAATCAGACTTAACCCTATAAATATAAAGTATGGAAAAGAGGTGGAGGAAAGGATTAATAAGCTTGTGAGCATTCTTCCTGAAGGTCTCCCCTATCCCAAAAGGTGGATGGCAATAAAACTTCTTGAAGGAGACCCAGAGGTAAGGAGAATTATAAAGGATAGGGCAATAATAGATGCAGTAAGTAGATTATCAAAGGAGCTTGAGGATATTCACGGTGAGAATATATCTCTCATTATTTCTCAGGAGAAGTATAATATTGCCAAGAAGTTAACAGACGAAGTTCAGAGAGTAAGAAGAGGAATTAAAAAATACTTCTCAGATATATTTGATAGGATTCTTTTACACCCGGTTTTTGGCTATTTCTCCCTTATCTTAAGCGTCTTTCTTCTGTTCTATGGAATATTTAAGTTTGGAGATTTCGTATCCGGTTATCTTGATGTATTTTTTGAGTGGTTGAAGGGCACTTTTTATTCAACATCCATTTCGCCCTCTTTAAAGGACATACTGTGGGATGGAATTGGAGAGGGAATAGTGGGTGGTATAAGCGTAGCACTTCCATATATTGCTCCTTTCTACCTCCTCCTTTCTCTGCTTGAAGATTCTGGTTATCTCGCGAGAATCGCTTTCCTTACAGACTCTGTTATGCATACCATAGGTCTTCACGGAAAGGCATTCCTTCCCTTAATTCTTGGATTCGGGTGTAATGTACCAGCAGTTCTTGGAACAAGGATACTGGAGACAAAGAGACAGAAATTTCTTGCAAGCGTACTTGCAACACTTGTTCCATGCTCTGCAAGAACAATAGTTATTTTAGGTCTTGTTGGTATATTTCTCGGATTTAAATATGTGATTATAGTTTACGTAATAGATTTTATTGTTATTTTTCTTGTGGGAAAATTTTTATCAAAAATTGTACCGGGTAAGAGTCTTGGTTTGATAATGGAGGTACCTCCTCTAAGAAAACCAACTCTCTCCATTGTTTTAAAGCAGACATGGTTTAGATTAAAGGATTTTATGTATGTTGCCTTTCCAATAATAGTTATTGGAAGTTTCCTTCTTGAGATTCTGAAGGTTTTCGGTTTTTTAGACGGTTTTGTAGCTTTTGTTTCCCCATTTTTTACGAAATTTCTTGGACTTCCACCTTCAACAAGCATAACTCTTATATTTGGAATTCTACGAAAAGAGCTTACTCTGTTTATGCTATTTACTCTTTTTGGCACAGAGAAACTTATCACGGTTATGACTCCAAAGCAACTCATAATTTATTCAGTCATAACTCTTTTTTACTTTCCCTGCATTGCAACCTTTGCAGCTTTAAAGAGAGAAATGGGATGGAAATATGCCACCCTTATTGCCCTTTCTGAAATGATCTTTGCAGTTCTTCTTGGTGGAATATTAAACCTTATTCTTTAATGGGAAAGGGCCAGGGACTTCTTTCTCCTGACCCTTGGGAGGGAGGAGGGTGAGGGGGAGGGTTGCTTCAAAGCGCCCTATGGTGGGCATTGAAGTGACATTAAGTCAAATCAAACCCTCCAAATCCAAAATTTTATAACAAAGTTTAAACTTGTCAACCCAAACAGATGTTCGATTATTTATTTTCCCTCTTTCTGATAGCCCAAAAGACTCTTTCAGGAGTGGCAGGAATCTGCCTTATTCTTACCCCCACTGCATCGAAGATTCCATTTGTTATTGCTGGAGCTATGGGAACCATTACAGTTTCTCCTATTCCCTTTTCTCCAAAAGGACCAAGCTCCTCATATGTCTCCACAGGTATTGTTTCTATCTCTTTAGGTGCATCTTTTATGGTGGGGATTATGTATGTGGAGAGGTTCTTTGTAAGGAAGTATCCATCTTTTATTATGGTATCTTCTGTAAGAGCATAGCCCATACCCATAACTATTCCACCTTCAGATTGACCCTCAAAACCAAGTTTGTTAATTACCTTCCCACCGTCGATTATATTTACAGCTTTTACAAGATTTACCTTGCCTGTTAGGGTGTTTACCTCAACAAGGGCTACGCTTCCTGAAAAACTAAAAATGTAATGGGGAAGGCCAAAAGCACCTGGTATTTTTGTTTTTGATGTGGGGAAATAGAAGTGCCCTTCAGTTTTTGGAAGCCTTCCTTTCTTAAATAGAATTTCTCCAAGTTCCTCATAGCTTATCCTTCTATCCGGATTGTCCTTTACAAAGATGGTTCCATCCTCTATTTCAAGATTTTCCTTATTCTCGCCCAACATTCTGGAAGCGTGTTTTTTTAGTAAATCTATCATTTTTATTCCTGCCATACGGATTGCTTTACCGCCTCTATATGTTCCTGCAGACGCAGTGGAGGTGCCAGAGTCAGGTGTAAGATGGGTGTCTCCTGTTATTATATGGACTTTCCTTTCATCCCTCAAACAGAGTGTTTCCAGAGCGATGAGTTTGAAGCTCGTCTGAAGTCCCTGTCCCACATCCACATTTCCTGCAAATACATTAAATCCGCCATCCTTTCTCATTTCTATCCAGGCAGATCCATAATCTGGAAGTCCAACTCCAAGTCCTGTTCCCTGATATGAGATTGCTACACCAACTCCTCTTTTTATCCAGGGTTTTTTATCCAAATTTTCCTCTTTAGCTCTATCTCTATAAATAGAAGAGTTTTCCATTTCTTTTAAAATTATGTCAAGACCCATGCTGGTTTCAATCTTACTCCCAATACCTGTTTCTTCTCCCCTCTTTAAGATATTCTTTCTTCTTAACTCCACTGGATCCATGTTGAGTTTTCTTGCAATTTCGTCCATTTGAGATTCCATGGCAAAGGTTACCTGATTGACACCGAACCCCCTGAAGGCACCAGAGACTCCGTTATTGGTATATATGCAAAAGCCCTCTATATGTGTATTTGGTATTCTATATGGACCGCAGGAATGTTCTACAGCAAGATTTACCACAGGTCCGCCAAGAGAAGCATAAGCTCCTGTGTCGGCGTAGATATATACTTCGTTTGCTATAAGAGTTCCATCCTTCTTAACGCCTGTTCTATATTTTAAAATCATTGGGTGTCTCTTCCATGAGAAAATCATGGATTCTTCTCTGGAAATAACCATTTTTACAGGTCTCTTTGTGAGATATGTAAGAAGAGCAAGATGTATCTGTGTGGTTATCTCGTCCTTTCCACCAAAACCTCCACCGAGAGGGTTAGCAATAACCCTCACCTTTCTTGGGTCAAGGGCAAGTACTCTTGCGATTTGAGCCTGGTCTCTAAATGCATACTGCCCTCCACACCATACAGTAAGAAGGTCAGTATCCTCATCATAGTATGCAACACCAGATTCTGTTTCAAGATATGCATGTTCCTGTCTTCCTGTTCTGTATTCATTTTCAATGATTAAATCTGCCTCACCAAATCCTTTATTTATGTCTCCTTTATTTATCACAGTGTGAAGGTGTATGTTTCCGTCTCTGTGCACCTTTGGAGCATCATCTCTCATAGCAACAAAGGGGTCTGTAACAGGGGGAAGCACCTCATATTCTACCTCTACAAGCTCTTTTGCCTTGGAAAGGGTTTCTCTGGTTTCAGCTGCTATAAGTGCTACTGCATCACCCACATACCTTACTTTATCCTTGCACAGGACAGGTTGATCCTGCACAACTATACCAAAACCGTTTACTCCTGGTATGTCCTTCCAGGTAAGAACCTTTACCACACCTGGAAAGTTTTCAGCTTTTGTCGCGTCTATTTTCTTTATTACTGCATGGGGATATTTACTCCTTACAACTGCTCCCCATAGCATATTTTCAAGGTATATGTCTGATGGATATTTAAGTTTTCCTGTAACCTTCTCATTGGATAAAACCTGCGGGACCTTTTTTCCAATCCATCTTTCCTTCTTTTTAATAGGTTTCTCAACCTTTATTTTCATATGACTAACCTCCAATCCTCAATAAGTTCAGGAGACTCTCATAGAGTAAGTACTTTGAAACCTCTCTTCTATACTCTCTTGTTGCTCTTACGTCTGTTATTGGGTTTACTTCATTCACAGCACAACTTGCAGCTTCAAATATGTAATCTTTTGAATTTAGTTCCCTTTCTGTGAGTAAATTCTCACACCGGGTTGCTCTATTCACCACTGGAGAGACTGCTCCAAAAGATACAAATGCTTTTTTAAATTTGTTACCTTCCTCTCTCTCAAGCTTTACTGCCACGCTGGCTATGGAGATTGACATGGCATTTCTCTGCCCGAGTTTATTAAAAAACCCGATCTCATTCTCTTTCCATTCAGGTATTATTATTCTGTAAAGTATCTCATCATCTCCTATGGAAGTTTTTCCTGGTCCAAGGAAGAGATCTTTTATATCTATGGTTCTTTCATTATCAAGAGATTTTATAACAAATCTTGCTCCTGAGATCACAAGGGCGGGAATTGAATCGCCTGCAGGAGATGCGTTGCAAACATTTCCACCAATTGTTCCCCTATTTCTTATCTGAGGTGATCCTATAGTTTTAACTGCCTCCACAAGCAAAGGTGCATACTTTTTTGTTATCTGGGATTCAATTATCTCTGAGTGTGTTGTTGTTGGTCCAATGTAAATTTCACCATTTTTCCTCTCTATGCCTTTAAGTTCTTTGATTTCTCCTATATCTATAATGTAGTCTTCTCTAATTAGATTGTCTTTTAATCTGACAATAAGATCTGTGCCTCCTGCAAGAAATTTTTTCCTGTGCTTGTACTCTCTGGCAAAAAAGAGTGCTTCATTTAAATCTCTTGGTTTCAGATACTCAAATTCCTTCATTTCTTACCCCCACTCGCTCTTTTGACAGCTTCTATGATTTTTTTGTAGCCTGTGCATCTACATAAATTTCCAGACAGCCCTTCCCTTATTTCTTCTTCGTCCGGGTGAGGATTCTTTGATAGTAAGTAGTATGTACTCATGACCATTCCGGGAGTACAGAATCCACATTGTATTGCACCTTCCTCTACAAAAGCTTCCTGAATTTCAGTAACTCCATCATTTGACAGTCCTTCAATTGTTAAAACATTTTTCCCGTCCACCTGAGGAATAAGAACCATGCAGGAATTTACGCTCCTTCCGTTTATTATAACGGTGCATGCCCCACACTCTCCTTTTCCACAACCTTCCTTTGTACCGGTGAGACGGAGATAATCCCTTAAGTAATCAAGTAAAGTTATGTTCACAGGTACCTCATCTACAATTTCCTCCCCGTTAAGCACAAAATTTATCTTAATAGTTTTCATTTCTACTTCCTTACAAATCTATGTTCCTTAGAATCCATCTTTTCCACCATATGAATTGCATTTACAGGGCAGACCTGCATACACATTGCACATCCAACACACTTATCTTCATTGATTCTGGGAACTCTTGTATCTTCCCTCAATTCTATTGCCATGTGTCCTCCATCTCTACAGGATACATAGCAGAGTTCACACCCAACACACTTATCTTCATCAATATGTGCTTTGACTTCTATTTCTGGAAGTTCCTCGTTGGGTATTATCCTTGGAAGGGACTTACCCACTATATCCATGGGAGAGGAGAAATTCATCTCTTCAAGATAATGGGATAGTCCGCTCAAAAGACTTTCAATTACCCTAAAGCCATAATGCATGGGAAGAGTACAGAACTGTACATTGCTTGCACCAACAAGCATAATTTCAACAGCATCTCTCCATGAATATGCCCCGCCATTTCCAGAGACTACTATATCAACATTCTTTTTAATCTCTGCTATTGTCCTTAGAGTTATAGGTTTTATGGCGTTTCCAGATAGACCTGAGTAGGAACTTTTCCCGAAAACTGTAGGATAGGGTTCGAAGGAGTATATATCTATTCCAAGTATTGAAGGAATGGTATTGCTCGCAGTTATTCCATCTGCTCCACCTCTTTTTACAGCTTCTGCAACCTCTACTATGTCTGTTACCTGTGGGGTTATCTTTATAAGCACAGGAGTATCACCTGCTGCCTCCTTCACCCATCTTGTAACCTTTTCTGTGGCTGAAACAGATTGGGCAAGCATTCTTCCAGGACTCTCTCCCATACTTCCCTGAGGACATGAGAAGGAACATTCAATAAGGTCCACACCTGCCTTTTTCAGCCTATAAACAAGAGTCTGCCAGTCTTCTTTTTTTGCCCCCATTATGCTTGCCCCTACGAGTTTTTCTGGAAATCTTTCCTTAAGTATCTTTACCCTCTTTTCCACCTCATCAATATGATATTTTGATATAAGGTCAATATTACCAAGTCCCACTATCCTTTTAGATGTAGTACCAAATGAAGACATCATGGGATACTTTAGATCAACCTCAGTTCCCTCTACAGAGGTTGTCTTAAGTATTACACCTGCCCAGCCTGCTTCAAGCCCGTTTATTGCCATTTCAAGTTCATCTGTGGGAGGGGAGGCAGATAGAATAAATGGATGCTCAAGATGAATACCAAGAAAATCTATAGATAAATCCTTTCTTTTAAACATCTTTCTTCCTCCTTAAATACTCATCTATTTTCTTTGCTGCAGTTTTCCCGTCCCCTACTGCCCTTGTAATTGTGTCTCCTCCGTTTATCACATCTCCTCCTGCAAAGACTCCAGGAATGTTTGTCATTAAGTTTTCATTAACTTTTATTACACCCCTTTCTTTCTCTATTTCAGGGAAAACCTCCTCAATCTTTTGACCTATAGCAGTAATAAGAGATGTAAGAGGTATTACGAACTCGCTTCTCTCTATTCTTTCTGGCTTTCTTCTACCAGACTCATCCCTTTTTACCAGTTTAGTTTGACTTACTTTTATTCCCTCTACCTTTCCTTCTCCCACAATCTCTTCTGGAATGGACTGGAAATAGAAGTTAACACCAATTCTTCCTGCTCTTTCTATCTCTTCGGGAAACGCTTTCATGTCAGAGAGTCCTCTTCTGTATATTATTAAAACCTCTCTATCGGGAAACAGAGTTTTAAGTGTATTTGCTATTTCCAGGGCTACATTTCCTCCTCCTATAATCCCTATTCTTTCGCCAAGGTCTGGTAAGTTTTCCTTTCTTTTTATCTTTCTTAAGAGATCCCTTGCTTTGTACACTCCTTTAAGTTCCATTCCTTTAATTTTAAGTTCTGTTTCTTTTGTAAGTCCAATCGCTATAAACACTGCTTTGTATTTGTTTAATAGTGGTTTTATCTCGGTAGTCTTCTCCCTTTTAATTTCGTAGACGAAATTTTTGACGATAAAGTCAGTATCTTTTCTAATAACTCCATAAGGGAGCCTTTCTTCGAATATTTCCTGAACTGGAATACCTCCTAACTCACTTTCTTCAAACACAACAGGTTTGTATCCCATTTTTCTCAACTCAAAGGCGCACGAAAGACCAGAGGGACCTCCTCCAATTATGGCTATCTCCTCTTTATCCATTGCTGGAAGAGAAAGGTATCTTTCCACATCAAAGTTATCTGTGAGGAATCTGTGTACCTCCCTTATGTTTACAGGAGAGTCAATCTGACTTCTTGTGCATGCAGTCTGACATAGAATCTCTTCAGGGCAAACGTATCCAGCTGTGTTTATAAAAGCGTGAGCATCTCTAACAAGTTTCGTTGCTCCAACGAAATCTTTGCTCCTTACCATAAACAGAAATCGTGATATTGGAAGATGGGCAGGGCATTTCTTTTCGCACGGAGCATCATAACAGAAAAGGCACCTCTCTGCCTCCATTACAGCCCTTTCCTCATCCATCATATGACTTATCAAGCTTTTCTCCATTCATCACCCCTTAAATCTTTTTCTTTAATAATAATTTAGAACCTTTACTAATGCAAGTTGTAATGATTTAAAATTTTGTGATAGAATTTAATTGTGTCAGGTGTAGGGAAAGCGGTGAGAATCCGCTGCTGTCCCGCAACTGTGATGGGGGAGCACGTACTCTTAAGTCACTGGGGAAGACCTGGGAAGGCTTAAGAGGTTAATTTTGCGCTATTACCCCTGAGCCAGGAAACCTGCCTGATACAAAATCGCCTTCCGCCTTCGCGGAAAGGATAGGAGGTGTATAATGAAAAAGTTAATTTTAGCTCTAATTCTTATTTCACTTCTATTTACCATTACACTTCAAAAGGTTTCCTATTCACATGAGATCACCTTAACAGTTAAGATTGGATCAAGTAAAGGTTATTTGAATGGGAAGGAAGTAGGTCTCTACTTTGCTCCATTCATCAAAGATGGAAGAACAGCGGTTCCTTTAAGAAATTTTTCTGATGCAGTGGATGCATTGGTAAAATGGGATCCAAGCACAAAATCTATCAAAGTTGAAAATGCCTACGCTCAGGTAGTTCTCTTTATAGGGAAGAAAATCGCTTTTGTAAATAGTGTTCCAGTGAATCTCTACTTTGCTCCATTCATCAAAGATGGAAGAACAGCAGTTCCTTTAAGAAATCTTTCTGAATTCTTCGGTTTAAAGGTTAGATGGAATTCTACTGAAAGAAAGGTAGTTATAAATGGCGATGTGTATCCTGTGTTAAAGGTAAAGGATGACCTTGGAAATGAAATTACATTTAAGAGTCCTCCAAAAAGAATCATCTCCCTTGCTCCCTCAAACACAGAGATTCTCTTTGCAGTAGGTGCAGGAGACCAGGTGGTGGGTGTTACAGACTTCTGTAATTATCCAGAGGATGCCTTAAGCAAAGAAAAAGTTGGAGGTTTCTCCAATCCAAATATTGAAAAGATCATTTCTTTAGAACCAGATTTTGTTTTTGGAGCAAGAGGTAATCCCAAGGATTTACTTTTAAGACTTTCAGACATGGGAATAAAAACACTTGCCTTTGACCCAAGAAGTATTGAGGACGTTTTCTCTCTTATTGAGCTAATTGGAGACATAACTGATCATCCTGATGAGGCAAGTGAACTTCTATCCAAGTTGAGAGAGAAGAGGAAAAAGATAGACGATGAAGTAAAAAGCTTTGAGAAGAAGAAGGTCTATCTCGAGATATGGAATAATCCATACATGAGTGCAGGAAAGAACACATTTGTTGGTAAGTTAATAGAGGAAGCTGGAGGTATAAATATAGCTGAAAATGCTAAAGGAGATTGGCCCATACTCTCACAGGAATACATAATAAAGGAAAATCCAGAAGTTATAATTCTTGGCTATATGGGAGCTGACCCTGGAGATGTTAAGAAGAGACCGGGATGGGAGAATATTGATGCAGTAAAGAATGGAAGGATCTACACCATAAATCCTGACCTTATATTCAGACCAGGACCAAGGATAATTGATGGGCTTTATGAACTCTTTAAATTCATTCATGGTGAGAGTCTTGAAGTTCTTCCAGCACTCTCTGTAGCGAGATAGTGAGGAAATATTTTATTCCCTCTCTCATCCTCCTCCTTCTTCTTATCTTTACACTCTCCCTCTCCTTCGGAACTGTTAAATATGAGTTTAAGGAGATAATTTTTTCTATTTTTCACCCCTCAAGTGGAGAAGAGATAATTTTAAAGGTGAGGCTCCCAAGAGTAATAAGTGCATTCTTTGTGGGAGCTTCACTTTCTCTTGCAGGGCTCCTCTCCCAAACTCTATTCCTAAACCCTCTTGCAGATCCATATCTCTTTGGTATATCATCTGGAGCAAATTTTTTTGTAACCCTTTCTCTTTTCTTTGGTCTGGATAGTTTATTTGCACACTCTCTTTCTGTGTTCTCTTTCCTGGGAGCTTTGTTTTCAACCTTTCTTGTGTTTATAATAAGTAGAATCAAGGGAAGGATATCTCCTTTGATTCTACTTCTCTCAGGTATTGCTCTGAACTATCTTTTTTCATCCTTTTCCTCTTTGTTTACAGTCTGGGGAAGAGATGTTCTAAATAAATCTGTTTTCTGGTCAATGACCGGTTTATCCAATGCCACATGGTTAAGTGTGAAGGTTATTATACCTTTCTTCTTCCTGTCTCTTATCGTCTCAATTTTCATGTATCTACCTTTAAATGTTTACATATTAGGAGAGTATGAAGCAGCATCTCTTGGAGTAAATGTGGTGTTTACAAGAACAATTCTTCTAATCCTCATTGCATTACTCACAGGAAGCAGTGTGTATGTATCAGGAATCATAGGTTTTATAGGACTGATGGTTCCAAATATATTAAGGGGGATATTTGGAACAGACCATCTTAAACTCATTCCACTATCAGTTGTATCAGGTGGAGCACTTCTCATGCTCTCTGATCTTGTTTCAAGAACAGCATTCTCACCCACAGAGATTCCTGTATCAATAATTACCTCTCTCCTTGGAGTTCCATTCTTTTTCTATATTCTATGGAGGGAAAGACCGTGGTAGGTATTCTTGATGTTAATAATATTCACTTTTCATACAGGAGGGGGGTTGAGGTGCTAAAGGGTGTTAGTTTCAGTCTTTTAAAGGGTGAATCTTTAACAATCTTTGGTCCAAATGGAAGTGGAAAGTCTACACTTATAAAGATAATTCTTGGTTTTATAAAACCAGACAGAGGAATTGTCAAATTTGAAGGGAGAAACACCCTAAAGTTAAACAGCAGGGAAAGAGGAAGGATATTCTCTTATGTTCCCCAGAGACCAAGCCTCTCCTTCCCATTAACTGTATTTAACTATGTGCTTCTCGGTAGAACTCCATACATAAATGGATTTGTTAGAAAAAGTGATTACGATAAGGTGCTATACTGGATGGATAGAGTTGGGATTCTGCACCTAAAGGAAAGGGATTTTCTATCTCTCTCTGAAGGAGAAAAGCAACTTGCCCTCCTTTCAAGGGTTCTATCTCAAGAGACTCCCATAATCCTTCTTGACGAACCGCTCTCTCACCTGGATTTAAGGTTTAGAACCAGAATTTTAAAGATACTCCTTGAAGTAAAGAGGGAAGGAAAAAGTATGATAAGTGTTTTCCATCATTTAAGTTCTGTAAAGTTTCTCTCTGATAGAGTTATCCTTTTAAAGAATGGGAGGGTTCTTAAGGAGGGCATGAAGAAAGAGGTGATAACACCGGAAAATATCAATCTTCTTTTTGATGGTGAGGTTCTGTTAGGTCTTTCAGGCTGAACTTTTTAATTTCAGGTATGGAAAAGACCCCTCCCAGTATAAGGTATATATAGTAAGTGAAGAATCTCCATAAGAATGTGAGAGCAAATATTTTTTCAGAGGGAACAAAGGAGGAGAAAAGGGAAGAGTAGCCAGCTTCTGCAATACCACTACCACCTGGAGTACCAGCCCATGCAACGAAGAAATGGAAAATAAATTGTGCTATGACAGCTCTTAAATAGTCAAATTCTACATTTAAAGATTTAAGAATTGATGGTGAAAGATTTAGAAAGATAAACCAATACCCAAGTGTTATTAGGATTAATATTGGGACAAGACTTTTCCTTTTGAACAAGAGCGTTATTCCCCTATGATACCTTTTGATATTTTTATTTATTCTATCTGTAATTTTTTTTCTCTTTTCCTCGCTTAGCCTTCTTGCCCATCTCATTTTCATGATCTTTTCTGTTAAATTAAGAAGTCTTCTTGGACTTAAGGCAAAGATGAAGAACAGAAACGAGAAACCACCAATAGAGATTATTAATAGATAAAAAATCCTGTTCCACCAGAAATTCTGGGGCAGGCTGTTTTTAAAAAATATGATGAATAAAGTAGATGCCAGGAGAAAAAAGAGTATATTTATAAGATATATTATGGTTACAACTGCGCTTCCTCCACCTATGGTCATACCCTCCCTTGATAATAGATAAATTTTACCTAACATACCACCTGAACCAAAGGGCGTAATACTTGCGAGGAACAAAGAGATAAGATTTATCCTTATACATTTAAACAAAGTTGTCTTTACCTTGAAAAATCTCAGTACCGTATATAACCTCAATCCATCCATAAACCATAAGGAAAATATAATGAGGACACTTAGAAGGAGGGAGTCCATGTTAATCTTCCACAACAATACTTCCCTTCCCTCTTTTATCATAGAGATAATAAGGATGAGTATTATCACCCCAATGCTTAAACCTATGCCGAATATAATACTTTTCTTAAGACTCTTCATATGATATTATTATAATAGATTATAATAAAATTTCCCAAATAGGAGGTGAAAGAGATGGTTACTATTTCTGTCATAGGGGCGGGGAACGGGGGACAGGCACTTGCTGCATATTTTGCCATGAAGGGCTTTGACGTAAGCCTTTACAATAGAAGCGAATGGAGAATAGCACCTATTATCTCTACAAGAAAGATAAAGGTTGAAGATACAGATTTTAAAGGTACATTTGAAATTGCTTTTGCTACAACAGACATAAAGAAGGCTATTCAGGGAAGAAAACTTCTGATGGTAGTTCTTCCCGCCTTTGCCCATAGACCTATTGCTGAAAGGATGGCTCCGTATGTTGAAGACGGTCAAATAATTGTCTTAAATCCTGGAAGAACTGGTGGAGCTTTAGAGTTTAGAAGCGTCTTTAAAAGACTTGGAGTTAAGAAAGATGTGATAATAGCAGAGGCTCAGACTTTTGTATTTGCTTCTCGTATGTCTAATCCTGGAGTGGTTAAGATATTTAAGATGAAAAATGCAGTTCCTGTCGCTGCTCTTCCTGCAAAGAGGAATCCCGAACTTAAAGAGGTTCTTAATGAGGTTCTTCCAGAATTTGAAATTGCACCAAATGTCCTTTACACAAGTTTTAATAATATAGGAGCAGTTTTTCATCCTGCCTCACTTCTTCTTAATGCTGCAAGAATTGAGTCCACTGCGGGTAAGTTTGAATTTTATCTTGAAGGGATAACTCCTTCAGTGGCAAAGGTTCTTGAGGCAGTTGACAGAGAGAGGTGTGATGTTATGGGAAGATTTGGTATAGAACCTCTTACCGCCTTGAGATGGCTCCAGTATGCCTATGATGTTGTGGGAAGTAATTTATATGAAGCCATTCACAACAACTCTGGATATCAGGGTATAATGGCGCCACCCAGTATACAGAATAGATACATTCTTGAGGATGTTCCCATGAGTCTTGTACCCATTGCTTCATTTGGTAGAGAGCTTGGGATAAAGACACCCACCATAAACTCGGTTATCCAGCTTGCTAACATTATGATGGGAAGAGATTTCTGCAAGGAGGGGAGAACTGTTGAAAATCTTGGCCTTAAAGGTAAGAAGGTTAAGGATATTATAAGGATTGTGGAGGAGGGTGATGAGTAAGAAGATTCTTGGAGCAGAAATTGGGAGCGATATACATGTAGCGGGGCTCCTTAATTTCCTTGAACTTGCAAAAAAGGAGGGGTATAGAGTTATATATCTTGGGGGGGCAGTTCCCATTGATAAATTAATAGGTGCTATTGTTGAAGCAAAGCCAGACATAGTATCTATAGGATACAGACTTGGAAAGGAACCTTTAAAGAAACTGCTTGAAGAATTTATAAAAAAGCTAAAGGAGATAGACACAGAAAATATAAAATTCGTTTTTGGTGGCACCATAGAGACAGGAAAAGTTGCAAAAGAGTATCCTTTATTCGAAAGAGTGTTTGATGGAAGTGAAGAGATAGAAGATGTTGTTCAATTTCTTAGAGGAGGTAAGGTTCCTGTAAAAGAAAAAGATTTTCCTCAAACTCTGCCTGAGAGGATAGAGTTTAAATCACCATTTCCACTGATAAGGCATCACATAGGCCTTCCAACACTTGGGGAAACCATAGAAGAGATTAAAAAACTCTCGGATAGTAGACTCCTTGATATAATATCCATTGCTCCAGATCAAAACGCGCAGAGTTATTTCTTTGAACCAGAAAAAATGGATCCAAAGCAGGAGGGTGCTGGTGGAGCTCCCATAAGAAGTGTTGAGGATTTTAGGAAACTTTTTGAGGCATCAAGAAGAGGGAATTTTCCCCTCATGCGCTGTTATGCTGGAACAAGGAATCTTGTAAAATTTGCAAAGATTTTAAAAGAGACCATTAACAATGCCTGGGCAGCAATTCCCATTTTCTGGTATTCTGACCTTGATAAAAGATCAGACAGACCCCTTCTCTCTGCCATAAAGGAAAACATGGAAGCGATAAGGTGGAATGCAGAGAATTCTGTACCAGTGGAGGTAAATGACTCTCACCAGTGGGAACTTAGGAATGCTCACGATGCTTTAGCTGTTTTTGATGCCTATCTTGTTGCCTATATAGCTAAAAAACTTGGCGTTAAGTGGTATGTTCAGCAGTACATGCTTAACACCCCTCCAAACCTTTCCCCTAAAATGGATATTGCAAAGATGCTTGCAAAGATTGAGCTTGTTGAGTCTCTTAAAGACGAGAATTTTATTCCTTATAGAATGATAAGAACAGGACTTCTCTCCTTCCCTGCCGATTCCTTTAGAGCTATGGGGCAACTTGTCTCCTCCATGTTCTATGGTTCATATCTTGAGCCACATATAATTCATGTTGTTTCCTATTGTGAGGCAATAAAAAGAGCAACGAGCAAGGAGATAATAGAGAGCGTGAAGATGGTGAAGAGGGCAAATATCCTGGCAAAGTCTGGTTTGCCCGATTTCAGAAAGGATCCAGAGGTTGATAGAAGGGTAAAAGAACTCAAAGAGGAGGCTATGATAATAAAAGAGGCTATTGAAGAGCTGGGAAAGGGCAGTAAGGATCCCTTGCTTGATCCAGAGGTACTTTTTGCTGCAGTTAAAACAGGAATAATGGATGCACCAGGTCTTGTAGGATTTTCTGTGGCAAAGGGAGAGACTATAACTCAGGTTATAAATGGCGCGAACTTCGCAGTGGATGAGGACGGAAAGATTCTAACTGAAAAGGAAAGGATAAGGAGGTTAAAATGGAAATAAGAAAAGTTGGTGTTGTACACGACGAAACCCTATCAAAAAACAAGAAAAAGATGGTTGAGGCAGTTAAAAATGCACTCTCTGTTAAATATGAAGTATCTCTTATCCCATTTGATGAAAACTTTATTAGAGAAGTTAAAGAAGTTGACTTTGTATTTAATCTTTCCACCTCTGGAGGGAGAGACACAAGACAGGTTCATGTTCCAGCAATACTGGACTTAATGAATATACCCTATACAGGGTCAAGTGCCTTTTCGCATTCCCTATGTCTTGATAAGAGTGTAACAAAGATGGTAATTTCTCATTATGGGGTAAATACTGCAAAATTTTTTGTTGTAAAAGAGGGAGAGGATGTACCAGAGACCTTTTCAGCCAAATTCCCGCTCATTGTAAAGCCGGTTAGAGAAGGGAGCGCCCTTGGATTAACAAAGGATTCTGTAGTTTATGACAGAAACTCTTTAAAAAGGCAGGTCAAGAAAATCCACGAAGAATTCAGTGAACCTGCACTTGTAGAAGAATTTATTGATGGAACAGAGGTTACCCTTGGTATAATAGGTAACGGCAAAGATGCTCAGGTTCTACCTTTACTCGAGATAGATTTTTCAGTTCTTCCAGATGAAATGGAAAAATTTTATTCCTACAGAGTTAAGAATGAACTTGACAGAGAACTTAAATACTACTGCCCAGCAAGATTGCCCAGGGATGTATACAAAAAAGTTGAAGATGCAGGAAAATATGCTTTCTACGCTCTCGGATTGAGGGACTATGCACGCATGGATATAAGAATTAAAGGTAATGATTACTTCATCCTCGAAGTGAACTCCCTCCCACTTCTTGTTCCAGACTACTCTGATATTTTAAAAATGGCTGAAAAAGCCGGTTTCACATATAACGAATTTATATTAAAAATATTGGAAGAAGCAAAGAAAAGATACATGTAACTACCAATAAGCAAGTATCAAAAATTATACCATTCTAAGATTTCAAATTTGATTTCTCCTAATTTTTTGTTTATAATTTAACATAAGGAGAGAAAAGAAATGTATGTATATTTAAACAATGCAGCAACAACGAGAGTGGATGGAAGAGTGTTATACAGATTCAGTAAGTTCTTCAGAAATCTGTATGAGAATCCCATGACTTCTGTTTATTCTCCAGGTGCAAAGGAAGTAGAAGCGGAAATGGAGAAAGCAAGGAAGGAAGTTAGTGATCTTATAAATGCTTCAAGAAAAGAAATATACTTCACTTCAGGAGGAACTGAATCTGATAATTGGGCTATTAAAGGAATAGCCTTAAATCACTGGGAAGAGAAGGGAGAGATTATTTCTACTCCAATAGAACACAGTGCTGTCCTTTCTTCTCTTAAAACTGTTAGAGAGTGGGGTTTTAGTGTCAAGTTTTTACACGTAGATAAATTTGGGATGGTTGATCCTGATGAAGTAAGAAAGCTCATTACCAATAAGACTATACTAATTTCTGTTATGCACGCAAACAATGAGATAGGTACCATAGAACCTATAAAAGAAATTGGAGAGATAGCGAGGGAGAAAGAAATTATTTTTCACACAGATGCTGTTCAGACAGCTGCACATATACCCATTGATGTTGAAGAGATGAATGTCGATTTACTTTCAATGTCTGCCCACAAATTTTATGGACCAAAAGGTGTTGGTGCTCTCTACATACGAGAAGGAGTTAAAATTACACCTTTTATGGATGGTGGACACCAGGAGAGAGGTTTTCGTGCTGGAACTCATAATGTTCCCGGGATAATCGGGATGGGTGAAGCTGCAAAGATTGGTCTCTCTGAAATGGACAAAGAGATGAAGGAGATTTTAGAGTTAAAGAACTATATTCTTGAAAGATTTGAAAAGATAGAAGGAATTTATGTGAATGGTCATCCTGAAAAAAGGCTTCCGGGAAATATTAATATTTCAATAGAAGGTGTTAAGGCAGAAACGATGCTTCTTTATCTTGGACTTAATGGAATAATTGTCTCTGCCGGTTCTGCGTGCAGTGCTAAAGAAAAGACTCCCTCCCATGTATTGAAAGCTATAGAGATTCCAGAAGACCTTTATTACAACACAATAAGAATTTCTCTTGGAAAATTTAATACTTTTGAAGAAATTGAATATTTTCTGGAAGTGTTTGAGACAGGCATTAAAGAGTACAGAAGGATAAAACCATAGGAGTGATAAAGATTGAGTGCTTTCTCTGAGACCTTTTTAGATCATTTCTTAAAACCAAGGAATGTTGGAGAACTTTCCAATGCAGACATTGTTGGAACAGCAGAGGAGCTTGAGAAAGGAGGGAAGATCATATTTTATATTAATCTGGAGGGAAACAAAATAAAAGAAATTAAATATAAAGTTCTTGGTTGCCCAGCTGCCATAAGCGCTGCCAGTATAATTTCGGAAAAAAGCCTAAACTTGAATATTTTGGAGGCAAAAGATTTCTCAGTTGAGAATCTGAAAGAATGGCTTGGTGAGATGCCGGATAGCATATTTGAATGTGCAAAACTTGCCCTTCAGGCATTTCACAATGGAATTACAGAATTTTTGGAAAGGAGAAGAGATGGTTAGCAAAGATAGCATTATAAATATTCTAAAAGAAATCTATGACCCAGAAATACCAATAAATATATATGATTTAGGTTTAATATACCAAATAGATGTTAAAGATGGAGATGTTTATATTCTTATGACATTAACTTTTCCAGGCTGCCCCATGGGTAATTTACTTGTGGAAACTGTTAAGGATAGAGTTAAAAAATTAGAAGGAGTAAGTAGTGTTAAAGTGGAATTAACCTTTGACCCACCCTGGACACCAGAGATGCTTAAGAAGGGATTGGAAAGGGATAAAAAATGAAAGATGGTAGAAGAGTGTACTTAGATAATGCCACAACTACAAGGGTGGATAGCAGAGTAATAGAAGAGATGGTTCGTTTCTTAGAGAAGGACTTTGCTGTCCCTTCCTCTATATTTAGTCATAAGGATGGTTTGATTGCAAAAGAAGCTGTAGAAAAGGTGAGAAAGCTGATCTGCAAAAATTTAAACGTTAAGGAAGGAGAGATAATCTTCACCTCTGGTGGAACTGAGGGAAACAATATGGTTTTAAAGGGTCTTCTAAATAAAATAAAGGGAAAGCATGTGATTACTACAGGAATAGAGCATCTTTCTGTTTTGAATGTCATAAAATTTCTTGAGAGAGAAGGTGTGAGAGTTTCTTATATACCTGTTGATAGTTATGGATTCGTTGATTTAGACAAACTCAAGACTTTGATTACTAAAGATACTGCACTTGTTTCTGTTCAATATGTGAACCAAGAGGTAGGTACGGTTCAGAATCTAAAGAAGATAGGTAAAATAGTCAAAGAAAAGGGAGTTTTATTCCATACAGATGCAGCTATTGGTTTCCCGTATTTTGATATAGATGTTGAAGAGATGGGGTTGGACTTTGTTACTATATCTGCCCACAAATTTTATGGACCAAAGGGTGTTGGTGCAATTTATGTAAGAGATTTATCCCTGTTATCTCCAATTTTCCATGGAGGGTACAATGAGTTTAATCTGAGACCTGGAACAGAAAATGTCCCGGGAATAGTAGGTTTAGGAAAAGCTTTAGAGATCTTTAATAAAAATGAGAATCAAAAGGTGAAGGAATTAAAGTATTACCTTCTAAAGAAAATTAAGGAGGAAATAGAAGACATAAGAGTAAATTCTCCAGTAGATAAGTCTCACCCAGGTATCTTAAACATTACATTTTATTTTATAGAAGGCGAATCTATAGTTTTAAGAATGGATATGGAAGGAGTTTCTTTAATTACAGGATCAGCATGTTTTAGTAAATCACTTGAAGCAAGCCATGTTTTACTTTCTATGGGCCTTACTCACGAAATAGCTCATGGATCCATAAGGTTTTCTTTAAGTAAGTATAATACCAGGGAAGAAATTGACTACACTGTTGAGGCTCTAAAGGAAACAGTTAGATTTTTAAGGAAACTCAGTCCTTTAAAAAGGGAGGAATAAGATGTCTCTTCCATATTCAAAAAAGGTAATTGATCTTTTTTTAAATCCAAAGAATGTAGGGGAGATACCAGATCCTGATGCTTTAGCTACAGAGGGTAGTCCTGCCTGCGGTGATATGGTAACTGTTTATTTAAAGGTGGATAAAAAAACCTCAAGAATTAAAGATATAAAGTTTAAATCCTTTGGTTGTGCTTCGAATATAGCTACTGCGTCTATTGTTACTGAGATGGCTAAGGGAAAAACATTGGAAGAGGCTAAAAGGATTACATGGAAGGAAATAGTGGAAGAATTAGGTGGTCTTCCTCCAGTAAAAATACACTGTTCTATACTTGCCGTAGATGCACTTCATGCAGCTATCATAAATTATGAAGAAAAACATGGACTTGTCAAAGAAAAGATTCCCACAGATGAAAATCTCATAAAAAAGAGGCTAAGACATGTTATAGATCCCAATACAGGTAAAGATATAGTTGGCTCCAGGTTGATTGAAAGTATAAGGATTAAAGAAGGAAAAATTACTATAGTTTTAAATATTGATGTAGATAACCAGTTTGCCAATGCCATTAAAGAGGAAATACTTGAAAAACTTAAATATAGATGGGATGTTAAAGAGATTGAAATTCTATTTCATCATTAATTTTAATCTTTCCCCCTTTTAATACCTCGAAGAAATAACCTTCCTTAGGCATAATACACTTTCCAACAAGTTTCCTAATTTCACAGTAGATGTGGCACTCTTTACCAATTTGAGTAAGTTTTAGTCTGGCTTCTCCTATTTTGATGGTGTCTCCCAATCTTAAATGTTTAAGAGAGGTATCCACTGTTATGTTTTCTGCGAGATCTCCTGGATATATTTCTATTCCAATAGAACGCATTTTCTCTATACTTTCCATGGATAAAACACTTACCTGCCTTGTTGGATGTCCAAAGTGAGCGTCATTTAGTATGCCCTTACCTTGAATCAGAAAAGCTTCATTGACAGGTTTCTTTTTAGTTCCCTTTTTAGATGAGATATTTATTGATATGATTCTCATTTCTTTTTGGGAGGGGGATACCCCCTCCCAAAATACTTTATGGTGCGACGTTTCCAAAATTCTGTGCAAGGAGAAGGAGGTCTTCTGTATCTACCTTTCCATCACCATTAAGATCGCATTTTTCGTTCCAGTTTGGATCACCTTCCTCTGAACCAAATGCCTGACCAAAAATGATTAAATCACTGGAATCCACTTTCCCATCTTCGTTTATGTCACCCATAAGGAGTGTTATCTTTATAAGTTTTTCTGAGAGAAGGAAGTTCATTGGCCTGTTTTCGCTATCGTATCCTGTGAATCTTGTAAGTGAAATTTTTACTCCTCCATCCTTTAGAGCCTTGAATCTTACTCTAAACACAACACCTTCACCGGATACTCCCTCTTCAGCATTTCTTTCAACTGCCACCTTCAACTTACCATTTTCTTTATCTATTTCTGGAGTTACTGTCACATTTACTTCTCCTTGGCTAAGGAAATCTCCAGGTGTAACCTCTACCACTTCAAGATATTCAGGGTCAAAATCAAGCTCTGCCAGGACCTTCTTAAGGTCTACAGCAGCTTTGGCAAGAACATCAATGGTAAATTCTGTATTCTTTGGGATACTATCCCTTCCGGTAAGTTTCGCTGCAGGAAAAGCAACTCCCTCTACTGTAAAGTAACCGGTTTTAGCTCCCTCTTCTACAAGTTTCAGCTGATCTCCACTCTGAATTGTTACTGAGTAAATTTTATATTGATAACGCCCGTTATCAAGGAAGAAGTTTCCATCTATATCTCTACCATCCCAGACAAACTCATATTCACCTGTCATTAAAACTTTATGATATATGCTTTTAAGAACTGTCTTACCTTTTTCGTCGAGAATGTCTATTATTACTCCGGTAACTCTACTTCTATAAGCTTCTTCATGGAAAAGTCCTTTCTCTCCAAGACTTAACTTAAAATGGAAAGTCATTGTGTCATCTACGCCATCACCATTTGGAGAGAATTTTCTTGGATTTATAGAAACATCTTCAAGAACTTTCTTTGGAGGTTTTGGAAGTCCTTTTTGAATTACTACAGGAACATGTAGGGTTCTGTTCTCTGTTTTAAAGTAGACTGCACCTTCATAGTAATTATCTGGCAATTTATCTTCTATATTGTATGTGAAAGGTACTGTGGCAGTTTCCCCTGGTTTAACAGTGAATGTTTTTTCCTCCTCCATGTAAGAAAAAGTAATGCCTTCTGACATAGAGAGTACCTCAGATGATACTGTGAATGTAACATCTTTATCTGATACATTCTTTACCTCAAAAGTGATTTCTTCGTCCTTTGAGGATAAGAGAGCTTTTCCTGGTTTCAGGAAGAGATCAAAAGGTTTTATAAGGAGCGGAGTTGTTGCAGCAGCATATACATCAACTCTTCCAGCTCCCTGATCTGTCCATGAGAATGGTAGCTTGTTGTTTGGATTTTCCAATATAAAGGCGTTATTCATAAGCGCAGTCTTTACATCTTCTGGTGTCCAGTCTGGATGAAGTTGTTTGATTAGAACTGTTGCACCTGTTGTGAATGGAGTTGCCCCTGATGTTCCACCAAATCCATAGGTGTATTTTCCTTCAGGTGCTGTTGTAAATGTGTTTGTTCCTGGTGCTGAAATTTCTGGTTTAAACACTCCATCAGGTGTTGGACCCTGAGAAGAAAAATCGGCTATTAGGTGATCAGGTCTGTATTTTCTGGAGAAAGATACTTTAAGTCCTTTTCCATTTATTGAGAAGGTCTTTACCCCTGCCTCAAGCAGAGATTTAAGTAGTTTTCCATCCTCTTCCATTATAAATACTGCTGGTTTTAATTCCACTCCAGGATGATTTTCTAATCCCAGTGCCATTGTTATTAAAGGACCTGGAGCACAGTTATAAACTACAATACCTTCGGCTCCATGAGCAAGGGCGTTGAAATACTTGGTTTCAAAAAGAAGGGCACGCTCAGGATAAAGTGGGCCTCTCTTTATAAGGGCAAGTTTTCCTGTTAGATCTTTACCCTCAAAATCTTTTTCTCTTCCATATCCGCACTCAACAAGTTCATACTCCTTACCTTCTTCAAATTCAGGCACACCATCACCGTAAGTGAATGGAATAAATCTATCTTCAAATCCACCAGGGGATAGAATGTTTACACTTCCACCACCCTCATCACTTGCAGCAACAGAGATAGCCTTTTTGGCACTTGAAGGAGCCGAAATGGGCCAGCGAAGTTCCTTGCTCCTTATGCCTTCATTTCCTGCAGCAGCTACCACAATCAATCCTAAATCCACTGCGTTGTTCATGGTATCAAGTTCTGGAGTTCCTTCACTTTTACCCCCTGTGCTTCCAAGAGAAAGATTAACTGCGGTGCATCCATCCTTTAATGCCTGTTCTACAGCTGCAATGATGTCATCTTCGCTTGCTCCTCCCTGGTTGGAGAATACTTTATAGGCATAAAGAAGAGCATCAGGTGCCATCCCTTTTACTTTGCCGTTTCCAGCAGCAATTCCTGCTACAGCGGTTCCATGTCCTTGTTCAGGGGGATCCATTGGATCGTCATCATCGTCTGCAAAATCGTATCCGCCCACAACCTTATCATTTGGAAAACCCGGTCCTCCAAGATCTGGATGATTATAATCTATTCCTGTGTCTATTATCCCTATCTTCATGCCCTTCCCAGTTACAGGTAGACCATTCCCATCACTCATTTCCCACACTTCTGTAGCTCCAAGTAGAGGTACGAACAGATCTGTGGCAGGTTTAAATGTTTTTGCTATAAAGACATTCTTAACTCCGGGGACTCTTTTTAAGTTCTCAATCTGATCTTTGCTTACCTCTGCACCTACACCATTGTAAGCAAGGAAGTAATCCCATCTCTTTTTGATATAGATTCCTTCAGTGGCAATAGATGATAGAATGTTTTCGTGTTCCTTTCTCAGGTTATTAATGTATGTTTCTTTTGTAAAGGTAGACATGGGAAAAGCTCTATGAGATTTCAGATACTCTGCGTAAGAAGGTCTTTCGAATTGAATTATAACCCTTACCTTCTCACCATTAGAAGCTTTAACCCCTAAAAATGGTAGAGCTGTAAAGATTAAGATTAACATTAATAAGAAGGTTAAAATTTTTCTCCTCATAACTCACTCCTTTCTTTGTTTTTTGTAAATTTTAAAAAATTCTCACCTCCTTTCAAGTTTTTTGTAATTAGTTTCACAAGCTATAAGTGCTGGATCCCATACAGGTGCAAATGGAGGTGCATAGGGGAGATCCAGATATCTCATGTCCTTGACATTCATTTTGTTTACGAGAGCTGTTGCAAAGAAGTTGATCCTTGAGTGAACATCTCCTCCAGCAATTTGTGCTCCAAGAAACTTACCTTCTCTATCTGAAATAACCTTTATTCTTATTTTCTTCCCTCCGGGATAGTAACCAGGTTTTGACTTTGCATCTATTACCGAAACCTTTGGTTCATATCCAAGAAGTTCTCTTGCTTCCCTTTCTATTAAACCTGTTTTTGCTACTTCCA
>CBFDTJ010000003.1:0-5000 GCA_965612865.1 uncultured bacterium | reverse complement strand
AGCCGAAGCGAAAGCGAGTCCGAATAGGGCGTTTAGTCGTAGTCAGTAGACCCGAAGCCAGGCGACCTACCCATGGCCAGGTTGAAGTGGGATTAATCTCCCATGGAGGACCGAACCTATCAGGGGTGAAATCCTGTTGGATGAGCTGTGGGTAGCGGAGAAATTCCAATCGAGCCTGGGAATAGCTGGTTCTCCCCGAAATGCATTTAGGTGCAGCCTCGGGTTAAATGTGGAGCGGAGGTAGAGCACTGGATGGGCTAGGGGCCCGTGGGGCTACCGAACCCAACCAAACTCCGAATGCCGCTCTTACTTATCCCGGGAGTGAGAAAGCGGGGGAAAAGCTCCGTTTTCGAGAGGGTAACAGCCCAGACCACCCGCTAAGGTCCCTAATGGAAGCTAAGTGTTTTTGAAAAGGAGGTGGGGCTGCTCAGACAGCTAGGAGGTTGGCTTAGAAGCAGCCATCCTTTAAAGAGTGCGTAACAGCTCACTAGTCGAGCGGTCCTGCGCCGAAAATGTACGGGACTAAGCTTCCAACCGAAGCGGTGGATCAGGGAGAAGATCAATTTGATCTATCTCTCTGATGGTAGGGGAGCGTTCCTACTGCGGTGAAGGTGCACCGTAAGGAGCACTGGAGCGGTAGGAAGTGAGAATGCTGGCTTGAGTAGCGAAAAGAAGGGTGAGAATCCCTTCCGCCGTAAGCCTAAGGTTTCCTGGGGAAGGCTCGTCCGCCCAGGGTTAGTCGGTCCTAAGCCGAGGCCGAAAGGCGTAGGTGATGGAGAGCCGGTTAATATTCCGGCACCACCTGTTCTCCGTAAAAAGCGATGGGGTGGTCAAGGAGGATAGGCCTGCAGGGTGATGGAATACCCTGTCCAAGCCTGTAGGGGGCGTCCATAGGCAAATCCGTGGACGCATTAACCCCGAGAGGTGATGGGGAGCGGCTGGGTAACCAGCTGCGAAGTGGCTGATTCCATACTTGCAAGAAAAACCTCTAGCATTGGAGAATAGGTGACCGTACCGCAATCCAACACAGGTAGGCGGGGATAAGAGTCCCAAGGCGCGCGGAAGAACCCTCGTCAAGGAACTCGGCAAGTTGGCCCCGTAACTTAGGGAGAAGGGGTGCTCCCGAGAGTGTAGGTAATTTTTCTACCGAAGCTCTCAGGAGCCGCAGGTAATTGGCTCGGGCGACTGTTTAACAAAAACACAGGTCTCTGCAAAGCCGTAAGGCGATGTATAGGGGCTGAGGCCTGCCCAGTGCCGGAAGGTTATGGGGAGGGGTTAGCCACCTTCGGGTGGCGAAGCTCCGAACTTAAGCCCCGGTGAACGGCGGCCGTAACTATAACGGTCCTATGGTAGCGAAATACCTTGTCGGGTAAGTTCCGACGCGCATGAAAGGTATAACGACCTGAGCGCTGTCTCGACGAGGGATCCGGTGAAATAGCAGTGTCCGTGCAGATGCGGACTACCTGCAGCAGGACGGAAAGACCCCGAGAGCTTTACTACAACTTGGCATTGGATTCTGGCATGCCATGTATAGGATAGGTGGGAGGCTGTGAAGCCAGGGCGCCAGCTCTGGTGGAGCCAACCTTGGAATACCACCCTTGGTATGTTAGGATTCTAACCTCTAGCCCTGAATCGGGCAGAGGGACAGTGTCAGGCGGGTAGTTTGACTGGGGCGGTCGCCTCCTAAAAGGTAACGGAGGCGCCCAAAGGTACCCTCAGCGCGGTTGGAAATCGCGCGTAGAGTGCAAAGGCATAAGGGTGCTTTACTGCATAGACCGACAGGTCAAGCAGTCACGAAAGTGGGGCTTAGTGATCCGGTGGCTACGTGTGGAAGTGCCATCGCTCAACGGATAAAAGTTACCTCGGGGATAACAGGCTGATCTCCCCCAAGAGTCCACATCGACGGGGAGGTTTGGCACCTCGATGTCGGCTCATCGCATCCTGGGGCTGGAGGAGGTCCCAAGGGTTTGGCTGTTCGCCAATTAAAGCGGTACGTGAGCTGGGTTTAGAACGTCGTGAGACAGTTCGGTCCCTATCCGCTGTGGGCGTAGGAGGTTTGAGGGAAGCTGCCCTTTGTACGAGAGGACCGGGGTGGACGAACCTCTAGTGCACCAGTTGTCGCGCCAGCGGCACAGCTGGGTAGCTATGTTCGGCAGGGATAACCGCTGAAAGCATCTAAGCGGGAAGCCCCTCCCAAGATTAGACCTCCCGTGGCTTAAGCCACCTGAAGGCTCCTCGGAGACTACGAGGTTGATAGGCCGGAGGTGTAAGCACAGCAATGTGTTCAGCCGACCGGTACTAATAAGCCGTGAGGCTTAACCAGTTAAAAGAACTTATGAGGAAGCTTGTCTTGTTCTTGCCCTGTTTTTGTTGCGATAGATCACTTCAGGGTGCGCCTTAGGGCGTATCCGGAGAATAGAGCTTGTGGGATGAGCGGGCGGAGCCTGCGGGAGCCGTTCGCACTGAGCCCACGGGCCACTATGAGGAATGGTCGAGACGATAGACGGGATGCTGAGGTGGTGCTTCTAGAGGTGAGGCAACGGCAGGTAGTGGGAGAGTTGAGATAACTTTCCTGCGGCATCCTGAAAAGGTTTTTCGGTGGCGATAGCGGAGGGGAAACACCCGTTCCCATTCCGAACACGGAAGTTAAGCCCTCCAGCGCCGATGGTACTGCAGGGGCAACCCTGTGGGAGAGTAGGTCGCCGCCGGTTTAAAATGAGAAGGGGACTGTGCTAAGAAGTGCAGTCCCTTTTTTTATATAAAGTATTTAAAAAATCCATACAGTACTGATTTATAAGCAAGTTATATACTCTTTTATTTATGTAAATATTCCCGTTGTTCAAGAAATGACGAAAATTGACTTTTATTAACTTTAAGTGATGTGGTAAAATTAAGCCGTTAAGGGGTTTTAATAATATCTAAACCGAGGGGGAAATCAATGAAGAGGAGTATACTTATCTATATATTCGTGATTCTTTTTATATCATTGATTTACTCCAGCTTTGTATATTCGCAGCCGAGGGGATCAATAGTGGGTTGGGGGAGACTAGTTAGAGTTTCCGAAGATGACTTAAAGGATATTGTGGCAATTGCAGCTGGATGGGATCACAGTTTAGGGTTAAAGAGTGATGGGACGATTGTAGCTTGGGGTTCGAACTACTATGGTCAATGCGAAGTACCCTCTCCCAATTCAGATTTTATAGCGATTGCAGCTGGAGACTACCACAGTTTAGGGCTAAGGAATGATGGGACGATTGTAGCATGGGGAGATAACGGCTATGGTCAATGCGATGTACCCTCACCTAATTCAGATTTTATAGCGATTGCAGGTGGATTCGATCACAGTTTAGGTCTAAAGAGTGATGGCACGATTGTAGCATGGGGGGATAACAGTTCTGGAGAATGCGATGTACCCTCACCTAATTCAGATTTTATAGCGATTGCAGTTGGATGGGGTTACAGTTTAGGTCTAAAGAGTGATGGGAGTATAGTAGCATGGGGAGTTAATGGTTTTGGTCAATGCGATGTTCCCTCGCCTAATTCAGATTTTATAGCTATTGCAGCCGGAGAGTCTCACAGTTTAGGTCTAAAGAGTGATGGGACGATTGTAGCATGGGGTAGGAACTACGAGGGTCAATGCGATGTACCCTCTCCCAATTCAGATTTTATAGCGATTTCAGCTGGATGGGATTTCAGTTTAGGTCTAAAGAGTGATGGGAGTATAGTAGCATGGGGATCTAACTCTTATGGTCAATGCGATGTACCCCTGCCCAATTCAGATTTTATAGCGATTTCAGCTGGAGGGAGTCACAGTTTAGGTCTAAAGAGTGATGGGAGTGTAGTAGCATGGGGGTATAACTCTTATGGTATATGCGATGTACCCTTGCCTAATTCAGATTTTATAGCGATTTCAGCTGGAAGGGATTACAGTTTAGGTCTAAAGAGTGATGGGACGATTGTAGCATGGGGCAGGAACCTCTATGGTCAATGCGATGTGCCCTCGCCTAATTCAGATTTTATAGCGATTTCAGCTGGGAGGAAGCAAAGTTTAGGTCTAAAGAGTGACGGAATTATTGTAGCATGGGGAGATAATTTCTGGGGCCAATGCGATGTACCCTCGCCTAATTCAGATTTTATAGCGATTGCAGCTGGATGGGAGCACAGTTTAGGTCTAAAGAGTGACGGAACTATTGTAGCATGGGGATATAATGACCATGGTGAATGCAATGTTCCCTCTCCAAACTCTGATTTTGTAGCGGTTGCAGCTGGAGGCAGTTTGAGTCTTGGCATAAAGGGTTACAACTGCCTGACCGATGCAGTAGCTTTGAGTTGTCCGGCTGATTCTACCGTGGGTCCTCTTCCGGATTATTCGACGATTGAACTACAGGGTTTTTCAATAACAAATACATCCAATGTTAATCTTTCATTCTCTTACAGGGTTTCAACGGATGGTCCTGCAACCCTTGATGACAATGGCAAGCCAACTTCACTTATAGGCACCACTCCGGTGCTTACACCGGGTCAAAGCTATACACCTCCATCTGCACTTTTGGTTCTCCATCCCATTCATGGGGATTCGTACTATATTGACCAGCACATTTACTATAGAGTGTGGTCGAATAGTTGTCCTGGTGTAGTGGATACGAGTGTTACTACAATAACGATTAATCCTCCTGTTGCTACATTGTTTCAGTCATTGGTTGCAGAGTCGGATGTGGAAGGTGTGGTACTCAGGTGGGAGATTGCGCAGGGTGAGCCGATAAAGGGATTTCGCATCTATCGGGCAACAGGCGGAAGTGAATATGAGGACCTTTTAGACAATTTGCTTTCGAGAGACACAAGGGAGTACATTGATAGGTCGGTTCGGCCAGGAGAAAGTTATAGATATATTGTTGCTGCGGTTATGGAGGATGGTTCAGAGGTTCGCTCATTTGAGGCGGAGGTTAGAACTGTAGCTTCGAGACTTGCTCTATATCAGAATAAGCCCAATCCCTTTAATC
>CBFDTJ010000002.1:0-42188 GCA_965612865.1 uncultured bacterium | reverse complement strand
TTTCAAGCAGAAGACGGCATACGAGATCATGCCTAGTCTCGTGGGCTCGGAGATGTGTATAAGAGACAGGTACTAAACCGAATCATTAAAATCCGGTATCATATCAAAGGATTTAAGGAATGTGAAAATAATTAAGAGATAATTTTTTGATCTCCAGTTTATAATTAAAAACAAGAGGAGGTGCTTTGCTCATAAAAAATAAAGAGATACTTATAAAGAATGGAGGAGATGAATTTGGTGAGGGAAGAAAGCTTCTTCTTGATGGTATAGAATTAGCTTTAAAAGAGGTTAGCTCTGAGAAAAGTATATTTAAAAATGTGAAATTATCCGATAGTCTCCTCATTGTGAAAGATAAAGTTTATAATCTAAACCAATTTAATCATATATACCTTGCCGGTTTCGGTAAGGCGAGCATAAAGATGACAGAGGCTCTTCTCTCCTTAGTAAAGATTGATGAGGGAGTTGTTGTAAGCAATGTTGATTTTAATGGGTTTAATTCAAGAATAAAATACATAAAAGGAGGACACCCCATTCCAGATGAGGGGAGCATTGCTGCCGGAAGGAAGGTTTTAAATCTACTTGAAAAGATTGAAGAAGATGACCTTTTGTTTGTTTTAATATCTGGTGGAGGCTCATCTCTTCTTGAGTATCCTCTTGTTTCTCTTGAAGATTTAAAGGAAACAACCAAGCTTCTTTTATCTTCTGGTGCCTCAATAGATGAGATAAATGTTATAAGAAAGCACCTTTCTCTTCTTAAGGGAGGAAAACTTTCAAAAAGATGCAAAGGAAGAGTAATTTCACTTATTATCTCTGATGTGGTCTTTGATTCCCTGGATACAATTGCATCTGGTCCTACATACTTTGATTCTTCAACATTTAGGGATGCAATGGATGTTATTTTAAAATATGGTCTTATCAATAAAATTCCAGAGAGTGTTAAGGAGATTATTTATAAGGGCATGGATGGAGAGGTTGAGGAGACTTTGAAAGAGAATGATGAGAGTTTAAATCGGGTGGACAATTTTCTTGTTGCAACAAATTATGATCTATGTATTGAATTAAAGAATTATTTTGATAAAAAAGGGATAAACTCAGTGTATCTTGGCTCAAGCATTCAGGGAGAGGCAAGAGAGGTTGCAAAAGTTTTTGGTGGAATTGCCTGGGAGGCTTATCATAAAAGGTTGTACTTTAAAAAGCCCCTTATATTTATTTTGGGGGGAGAAACCACAGTCACCGTGAAGGGCAATGGAAAGGGTGGAAGAAATCAGGAATTATCTCTGGCAGTTACTCCCTATCTTTCGAAAACAAAATCTCTCTTTGTTTCCTTTGGAACAGATGGAATAGATGGGAATTCACCCTCCGGAGGTGCCATATGTGATTCAAACACGGCTAAGAGGGCAGAAAGTTTAGGGCTTGATTACAGAGTTTTTCTTGACAACAATGATTCTTTTACTTTTTTCAACAAACTAAATGATACGATAACAACAGGACCCACAGGTACAAATGTTATGGATGTAATGCTTCTATTTACCCTTTGAGTTGATTTTCTTCTTTAATATCTTGGCTGATGGGGATTTGTCTTTAACATCTTCCCTTCCACAATATATATAGTTCTTTCACAGATATTTGTTATGTGGTCTCCAATTCTCTCGTAGTGTTGACTTATGAGTATTAGTGCATTTGCTCTTCTTATGTTCCTTGGATCCTCCATCATGTATGTTAAAAGTTCTCTGAATATCTGCCAGTTGAGTTTGTCAAGTATATCATCCTTTTCAATTATCTTCATGGCAAGGTCTACATCTTTATTCAAAAAGGATTCTATAGCTCCGTCAAGCATCTCAATACAAGTATCCTTCATCCTTGGAAGGTCAATGAGGGGTTTAAGATGTGGTTTATCCACTATAGTTAGAGTCTCCTCTGCTATATCAACGCAATGATCTGCCATTCGTTCAAGATCAATATTTATAAAGAGAATGGAGCTTACAATCCTTAAATCTTCTGCTTGGGGGTGCTGAGTGGCTATTATCTGTAGGACTTTCCTCTCAAGGTCTATAGATTTAAAATCAATCTCATCATCTCCTTCAATTATCCTTTTACATAAATTTTCGTCCCTGTTCTTTAGAGCTTCCATTAAATCATTTATTGTTTTTCTTACAGAGGCAACAAGGTCTGTCAATTCCTCCTTCAAAAGCTTTAATTTGTTTTCAAGTATTCTCATTCAATACCTCCATTATCCAAATTTTCCAGTTAGATACTCCTCTGTTTTTTTATTTTCTGGCACGGTAAACATCTTTTCTGTTGTTCCAAACTCAATGATCTCTCCCATGTAGAAGAAAGCTGTATAATCCGATACTCTTCCAGCTTGAGCAATGTTATGAGTAACAAGGAGTATTGTAACCGTTTCTTTTAATTTTACTATAAGCTCTTCAATCCTCCTTGTAGCTATGGGGTCAAGGGCTGAAGTTGGCTCATCCAGAAGTAGAATCTCTGGATTCATAGCGACTGCCCTTGCAATGCAAAGTCTCTGCTGTTGTCCACCAGAGAGAAATGTTCCCCTTTTGAAGAGAAAATTCTTCACCTCGTCCCAGAGACCAACCTTTTCCAAACTCTCCTTAACGATTTTATCCCTCTCCTCTCTTGTGAGTTTTATCCCATTTAATTTATATCCTGCAATAACATTGTCGTAGATGCTCATTGTTGGGAAGGGATTTGGTCTTTGAAAAACCATGCCGATTTTCTGTCTCACAACAACAGGATGCATTTCATAGATGTTTTTTCCTCTTAGGAAAATTTTGCCCTCCACCTTTGCATTTGGTGTGAGTTCGTGGAGTCTGTTTATGCATCTAATAAAGGTTGTTTTTCCACAACCTGATGGACCCATCACTGCAGTTATCTTCTTCTCATAAATTTCCATGTTTATGTTCTTTAAAACATGATTATCGCCGTAGTATGCATTTAGATTCTCTATCCTTAAAATCTTGTTTTCCATCTTGTTCCTAATAACCTCCCTAATATATTCAAAATTAGGACAAATATAACGAGGATAAATGAAGCTCCCCATGCCATTCTCCACCAGTCAGGATAAGGGCTTGAAGAATACACAAATATAACAAGAGGGATTGCACTCATGGGTTTTAAGATATTTAGATTCATGAACTGGTTTCCAAAACTTGTGAAGAGAAGAGGTGCCGTTTCTCCAGCAATTCTGGATATTCCAAGAAGTATCCCCGATGTTATACCATTAAATCCTGCAGGAAGAACAACTTTAAGGATTGTCCTGTGATATGGGACACCAAGGGCATACGAAGCCTCCTTCATATCTTCCGGTATTAAATTTAAAACCTCTTCTGTTGTTCTTACAATTATTGGGAGCATCATTATTCCAAGTGCAATTCCACCAGCAAGGGCTGAGAATGTTCCCATAGTTCTTACAAGCCAGATGTAGCCAATTATACCCATTACTATTGAGGGAGTAGATTGGAGTATCTCTGTAAGAGTTCTCACTACATTTGATAGTTTTGTCTCTCTATTTTCCGATAGGTAAACCCCTGTAAATACACCTAAGGGAACCAAGAGAAGTGTTGCAATTCCTACTATAATGGCTGAACCAACTATTGCGTTGGCTATTCCTCCTCCCTCTTCTCCTGTAGGTTTTGGAAGGGAGAAGAAGAAATCCCAATTTATCGCAGATATTCCATTTTTTATAATGTGGAATAATATTAAGAATAGTGGAGCAATGGTTATGGTTGAAAGAGCCACTATTGTAAAAAAGAATACCCTATCAAGAAAGATTCTTCCCCTCAGTTTCTTCATTGCTCAACCTCTTTATTACATACCTTCCAAATATATTTATCACTGTTGAGACGAGGAACAGAAGAAGAGCCATCTCAATGAGAGAGGAGATGTAAAGTTTTGTTGTTGCCTCTGCAAATTCATTGGCTATCACACTTGCCATTGTGTTTCCTGGCATAAAAATGCTTTTTGGAATCTTATTGGAGTTGCCTATAACCATTGTTACAGCCATTGTTTCTCCAAAAGCTCTTCCAAAGGAGAGAAGGAAACCTGCAAGTATGCCGGATTTTGCGTATGGAAGAGATATGTTTTTTATAACTTCAAATTTTGTTGCTCCAAGAGAGAATCCCCCTTCTTTTATCTCTTTTGGGACAAGGGAGAGAACCTCTCTCCCTATGGATGCAGAGTATGGAATTATCATTATTGCGAGAATGATAGATGCGGTGAATATTCCAACTCCATATGGTGTGATACCTATTTTTGTCTCAAGTTTTCTAACAAGAGGGACAAGAACAAAGAGTCCCCACAATCCTATCACAACAGAGGGGATACCAGCAACGAGTTCTGCGAATATTTGAAGAATGGAGGAAAGCAATCCACCTTTTATATAATCTGAAATAAGTATTGATATTGAAAGGGAGAAAGGGACTGAGATTAAAAGTGAGAGAATGGATGTTAGAAGCGTTCCCATAAGAAATGGTAAGGCGCCAAACTTCCCATTCACAGGATTCCATGTTGCTCCTGTAAAGAAGGAAAGACCAAATTCTTTTATGGAAGGGAGAGAATTTAAGACAAGGGTTAGAAGGACTGAGGAGACAAGAAGGATCATAAATACACCAAGGGAGAGGAGAAAGGCTCTGAAAAACCTCTCTCCCCTCTCCACATTATCCTTGAGGGATCTTTTGTGATTATTGCTTAAGGAGTGGCTCTCCATCATAATTGATTCCCTTTATTATCCTTTCTGCCTTTTCTACCGCTGCCTTTGGAAGTCTCCCATATAGGAGAGGTTCGTTGTATTCCTGCCCTTCATGAATCATCCACCACAGCAGTTTTACAAGTTCTTCTGCTCTTTCCTTGCTCCTTCCTTTGTAGTTCTGATTCTCATACACTATTATCCATGTGAAACTTGATATAGGATAACCCTTCTCTGCATCTGTGTTTGTGAGTCTAACCCTTGTATCGTCAGGAAGAGGAACATTTGCTGCAAGAGATACGCTCTCAAGTGATGGATTGATGAAATTACCCTTTTTGTTCTTTATCATGGCGTATGGAAGGTTGTTCTCCTCGGCATAGGAAAGTTCTACATATCCAATTGAACCAGGAGTTTGTTTTACAAGCCCAGCAACTCCGGGATTTCCCTTTGCACCAAGTCCCACAGGCCAGTTCAGTGATTTTCCACAACCCACCTTTTCTTTCCACTCCTCACTTACTTTGGATAGAAAATCTGTGAATATAAATGTCGTTCCACTTCCATCAGATCTATGAATAACTGTAATATTCATGTCTGGAAGAGTTACATCTGGATTTAGTCTTTTAATTCTATCATCATTCCACTTTGTTATTTTTCCAAGAAAGATATCTGATATTGTTTCTCCGTCAAGCTTAAGCTTTGGATTTCCCTCAAGATTGTATGTTACAACCACTGCTCCAAGTGCCATAGGAATGTGTACAATCTTCTGTGGTGCCTCTTTAAGCTGATCATCAGACATATAGGCATCAGTGGCACCAAAATCTACCGCCATCTCAAGAAGTTGCCTTATCCCTCCTCCTGAACCAATTCCCTGATAGTTAACCTTAACCCCGGTATTCTTGTAATAGACATCAAACATCTTTGTGTATAGTGGTTGAGGAAAAGTTGCTCCTGCTCCTATGAGCTCAATATTTTTTTGAGGTTCTTTGGAAGGTGTCTCTTCGTTTTTGCACCCGGTTAGAATCATAGAGGTTGCCAGTGATACTACCACCAAAAGAATTAAAAGTTTTCTCATAAAAAACCTCCTAAAAAGTTTTTCGTTAACATTATAGTGGGAGAGGGTTAATTAGGTATAAATTTTTTGTTAAATTTGTGTTAAGGATTTTGGGGGATAAAAATTGTAAATGTGGTTCCTTCCCCTGGAACACTTCTCACATCTATTTTTCCATTGTGTAATAATACTATATGTTTCACTATTGAGAGACCAAGACCAGTCCCCCCTGTTCTCTTTGATCTTGATTTATCAACAACATAGAATCTTTCAAATATTCTATTAATGTGTTTCTCTGGTATTCCTATTCCTGTATCCTTTACCTCCACAAAGAACCCTCCTTCGCCTCTATATATCTTTACACTAACGCTTCCTCTATCTGTGTATCTTATTGCATTGTCCACAAGGTTTACAAGCATTTCTTCAAAGAGATATGGATCAACCTTTATGTAAAATGGTTTCTCCTCTACTTCCATTAGAAGATTTAATCCCTTCTCCTCTGCCTTTTTGTAAAAGAGTTTCTCTATATCTTTTAATATATCCAAAGCATCAACAGACTCAATCTGAGCTTTCGTTTTTCTGTATTCCAGTTTTGAAAGCATCTGGATATCTTTTACAATCTGGATCATTCTATCTATATTTCTTTCAATAATATCTATGTACTTTAATTTCCCCTCCTCCTTCATTACCTCAACAAAACCCTTAATGGAGGTCAAGGGCGTTTTTAACTCATGGGATAAATTCCCTATGAATTCCTTTTTCATTTCTTCGTACTTCTGGAGTTCTGTGACATCGTAAAAAGTTATAAGGATTTTATTTGCTGTTTCAATTTTCCTTGAACTTAAAATAAAGTTTCTATCCTTTATCTGAATTCTCTCTCTCATTGATTCCTTATCCAGTGCTCTTTTAATGAACTTTCTTAATTCATCATTCTTAATAACTTCCCAGTAGTATCTTTCTTCCACCTTCTCCTTTCCTACCAAGTTTTTAAATTCTTTATTGGCATGTTTTATCATACCATTCCCATCTATAAGAAGGATTGCTTCGTCTATGGACTTTATTATCGTCTCCAGAGTCTCACCCTCACTTTTTAAGTTTTCCACAAGTTTGCCAATCCTTTTAGCCATGATATTCATATTTTCCATCAATTCTCCAATCTCATCATTCCTTTTTGGGATTGTTCCTTCAGAGAATACACCCATTGATATTCTCTTTGAAAACTCCACAAGTTCCTTTATGGGTGTTGTGATTCCTTTTGAAAGAAAATATGAGAGTAAAAGAGCTGCAATAGAAGATAGGAGGGTAGAGAAGATGAGTCTTGTTTTAAGGGTGTTTATGAGGTTATATATACTTTTCATGAACATACTTGCTCTTGCCACTCCAATTATTTCTCCATCTCTTCTTATAGGAACCGCTACATATAGCATGTATTCTTTTGTTGTTTTGCTGTATCTTATGGATGTACCTATTTCACCCTTAAGGGCTTTAATTATTTCAGGTCTATTTTTGTGGTTCTCCATCTCTTCAGGATTTTTTTCGCTGTCTCCCCATACAACTCCATCACTTCCCACTATTGTTATTCTGTACCCCTTTGAAAGACCTATTTCCTTCACAAATTCCTGTATAGATTCCTTCTCATTTGATGAATGCATGAATTTTACAGAGGATGAGACTGTTCTTGCAACCTGTTCCAGGTCTTTTGAAAGAGTGTTTATATAGTAAGTTTTCACTATCTGTGAACTAAAAAGAAGGAATAATCCTGCTGTAATGAAAATTACAATTACAAAATTGATGAATATCTTTCTAAAAATGGTGTTTTTTCTCATAAATCCAGTTTGTATCCTACACCTCTAACATTTTTGATAAATTTGCCCACCTTTCCCAATTTCTCTCTTAAGTGCTTTATATGAACATCAATGGTTCTATCAATAACTATCTTCTCATTGCCCCATATATAGTCAAGGAGTTCATTCCTTGAGAGAACCTCACCCCTTCTAATGGCGAGTGCCTTCAGTAGCTTAAATTCTGTGGTGGTTAGATTAACTTTCTTCTCATTAACAAAAACTTCAAATTTCTTAAGATCTATCTTTAAAATATTGTCAAAGGTCAAAATTCTCTCATCTGAAGATCTTTTTGTTCTTCTCAAAACAGCTCTCACTCTTGCCACCAATTCTCTTGGAGAGAAAGGTTTTGTTATATAATCATCTGCTCCAAGTTCAAGTCCAAGGACTTTATCAATCTCAGTGTCCTTTGCTGTAAGCATTATTATTGGTATATTTTTTGTTTCATTCTCCGATTTTAAGATCTTACATATCTCAAGACCATCTATATCTGGAAGCATAAGGTCGAGTATTACAAGGTCTATACTGAATTTTTTAAAAAGATTAAAAATTCCTCTTCCAGTGCAAGATGAGATAACATCAAATCCATTCTTTTCAAGATTAATTTTTACAAGTTCAACTATATCCGGTTCATCATCAACTATCAGTATCTTTCCCATTCATTTACTATATTATTCCTAATTCCTTCCCTGCTTTTTCAAAGGCGTTTAGGGTTTTATCTATGTCCTCATGAGAGTGAGAAGCCATAACACAAGAGCGGAGCCTTGCTGTCTTTGGAGGAATTGCTGGAGTAAGGATCGGGAATATTAGAATTCCTTCATCCCAGAGCTTCCTTGTAAGTTTAAGGGCAAGTTCGTCTTCTCCAAGAAGGACAGGAACGACTGCTGACTGAGTATTCATGGTATCATATCCAAGCTTCTTAAGACCAGAAACAAAGTGATCTATGTTTTCCCAGAGTTTTTCTCTACGCCAAGGCTCTTCCTCAATTACATCAAAAGAGGCTTTTGCAGCAGCAACTGCAGGTGGTGGAAGAGCTGCAGAGAATATGTATGCTCTGGAGTTGTGTTTTATATAATCAATAAGGTCTCTATCTCCTGCAATGTATCCTCCTACAGATGGAATAGTTTTTGAAAGGGTTCCCATGTCTATGTCTACTTTCCCTTCTACTCCAAAGTGCTCCTCTATACCTCTTCCATGTTCCCCAAGCACACCAAGGGAGTGTGCTTCATCTACCATGAGTATTGCATTATATTTTTCTTTCACCTTTATTAAATCAGGCAGAGGTGCCATATCTCCGTCCATTGAATATACTGCATCTACCACAATCAACTTCACCTTATCCTCTGGAATCTCTTTTAAAAGGTCCTCGAGATGCTCCATGTCGTTGTGGTCAAATCTTATAAAGTTTGCCCTTGATTGAATGGCACCGTCCACAATACTTGCATGATCATATTTATCACAGAAGATATAATCGTCTTTTCCAAGAAGAGTTGATATGGTTGTGAGGTTTGTTACATAACCACTGCTAAAAACTGCTGCCGCCTCCCTTCCTTTAAATTCAGCAATTCTTCTCTCAAGTTCGTTATGAAGCCTTGTTGTTCCTGCAAGAAGTCTAACACCATGGGTTCCTGTGGATAGTTCATCTATAGCTTTTTTCGCTGCTTCATTTATCTTTGGGTGATCTATAAGACCAAGATAGGAGTAAGAGGCAAATATTATCATATCCCTTCCCTGAACTATGGCGTGAGCTCCGTTTATCTCCTCTATTTCTGCTTGATAAAAGTAAAGATTTCTCTTTTTGAGATCATCAAAACGCTCTTGAAACTTCTCTATTCTTTTTCTTAGAGGGTGGTTCATTTCATCCTCCTTTCAAGGTTTTTTTAATTATACTATAAATGGTAGAATTTCATTAAGAGGATAAAAAAAGGAGTGAGAAGATGAGAAAAACAATCTTTGTTGTGCTTGTATTAATTTTTCTGATTACTCAATTTCCTATAATTTCCTCCACCAATGGTGTGGATTATGTAATTTTGATAAGAGAAAAGTATAGAGAGAATGTGAAGCCTCTTGAGGAATTTAAAGAAGAACAGGGCTACAGGGTTAAAGTTTTTACTCTGGAGGAAATAGAAAAAGAGACTTTTGGAAAGGATAGAGCAGAAAAAATCAGAAATTTTCTGAAAGAAAAACTTGAAGAACTTCATTTTAAGTATGTACTTCTTGTAGGAAGTTACCGTTATATCCCTCAACCCATCTTTTTCCCGAAGAAGAACACAAGAGACGATTCTTATGAAAGAATTCCCTCAGATTTTTACTATGCAAATCTTACCAGTGATTTCGATACAGATAAAGATAAAACCATGGGAGAGTATGGGGAAGACAGTTTTTCCTATTTTCCAGATGTTTTTGTGGGTAGAATTCCCTTCACAGACAAAAGCGGAATAGAGAAGTATGTAGATAGTTTAAAAAAATATAAACACGTGAAAGAAAACAACAAAGTTCTTCTCATGGGGGCAATGCTCTGGTTTAAGAAGGAATATGGAGATTATCCAAAAGAGAACGCAGACGGTGCAAAAACAATGGAGATTTTAAGGAAGGGCATTTTTAAAAATCTCGGTAGCAATGTAACAACCATGTATGAGAAGGAGGGAGATGGTAGATCCAGGTATGATTCGACCTATCCATTAAATATTGACAATGTAAAGAAAGAGATAAACAATGACTACAGCTTCATTGCATTTTTTGGACATGGAAGCAGCAGTGGAGTTTATAGAAGGATATGGAATGATAGGAACAGAAATAATAGGTTTGACGAGGGAGAAGGTTCGTGGTCTGTTTTCTTCTCGAGAAATCTCGTGGAAGAAACTGGAATTTCAAATGGAGTTATATTTGGAATGGGATGTCTCACAGCAGAAACTGAAAAACCAAATCTTGCCATGACGAGCCTTAGATTTGGAGCTGTAAACTATATAGGTGCAACAAGGGTTGCTTACGGAAATCCAGATTCCCCCATCTCCAAGGAGGTTTTAAAATTTACAGAGAGATTTTTTAACCTATCTGAACCTTCAGGTGAGGCTCTTTATTTATCAAAATGGGATAACGCTCTTTCGATAAATGATTTTCCTGATCAGCACAACTTCTTTGTATTCAATCTCTTTGGAGATCCCTCAATATCTTATAAAGATGAAGACTACTCTATCTTTCCAAGAAATTTTTCTTTGAAACAGGGAAGAGAAAGAAAAGTCCATATAAGAGTTATAAGAGGTAGTGGCAAAGACAGTTTAAAGGTCGATTCTCCCATTCCTTTTGAAATAGAGGATGATGAAACCATAACCTTTTTGACAAAATATGATACTCCTCCTGATGAATATTTTGTTACTGTGAGAATTGGAAATTACTCCACTGTTCTAAGAGTTGTGGTCTATGAAAACAAAAACCTTTCTGATTTAAATGATGATGAGGTGGTAGATAAAAAGGATCTGACGATTTTTTATAACGCCTTTCTTTCTATTAAAGGAGATAAAAACTATAATCCTGTTTGTGATTTCAATTTTGATGGAAAGGTTGATTTCTATGATTTCTTTCTGTTCTCAAAAAACTTTGGAGGTGAATAATGAAATTTAAGTATTTTATACCAACAAAGGTCTATTTTGGGAAAGGGGAGGTTGAAAGAGTTGGAGAGTTAGGTAAGAAGTTTGGAAAGAAGGCCTTTATTGTAACAGGAAAAAAATCAGCAAAGGAAAGTGGAGTTTTAGATAGAGTCACAGGTCTTTTAGAAAAGAACGGGATTTCCTACGAGATTTTTAATGAAACAGTCCCAAATCCTCCTGTTCAGCTTGTTGAAAAGGGTGGAGAAAAGTTCCTCTCTACTTCTTCAGATTTTATCATTGCCATTGGAGGAGGAAGTCCAATGGATCTATCCAAAGGGATAGGAATCTATGCAGTTTATAAGGAGATAGTACCCTTCCTTCTTGGAGAGAAAAGGGTGGAAGAAAAAATTCCTCCACTTATAGCAATTCCCACCACATCTGGTACAGGTTCTGAGGTTACGAGATATGCAGTTTTAACTTATGGGGAAAGAAAGCTTGCAGTCGGGTCAGAATACATATTTCCAGATGTTGCCCTTGTTGATCCAGAAACTACCCTATCCATGCCTAAAGAGTTAAGTAGAGATACAGGGATGGATGCTCTTTCCCATGCACTTGAAGGTCTATTCTCCCTTAAGGCAAACCCTGTCAGTGATTCCCTTGCCTATGAATCCATAAAGGTAATCTTTGACTTTCTCCCAAGGAGCGTTTTCCATGAAGGAGATTTTGAGGCAAGGGAGATGATGCATTACGCTTCAATGGTGGCTGGAATGGTTATTGCAGAGACCGGAACAGGACTTGTTCACTCAATGGGTTACCCTTTAACAATGAAGTACGGTTTCTCCCACGGTCTTGCCAATGCCATTATCATGCCATATGTATTAAAGTACAACATACCTGCCTGTTATGAAAAAATGGCAAATGTAGTAAGGATAATATCTGAGTATTCTGGTATAGATATTGAGGATGCCCACCTTCTTCCAGAACTTTTACTTGATATGAATGAGCTTCTCGGAATTCCACTCACTCTTGAAGAGGCAGGAGTGGATGAAAAGGATTTTGAGAAGTTTGCAAGAGAGGTTGTGGATAGTATGGAGAAAAAACCAATACCAAGAAAACCTGAAGGGATTGACGAGATTATCGCCATTTATCAGGAAAGTTTTCATGGGTTAATATAAAGAAGTGAAGAAAAGTAAGGGAATAAACCCCCTTGATGTTCTTGGATTTATAGTAGTATTTGCAATCTTCTACTTTCTCATTAGAGGAAGGGCTATATATGGAGTTGTTCCTGCAAGAGGAGAGACAATTCTTTCGCTCAAACTTCTTCCTCTGTATGCTCTGTATTCTGTGGTGAGAGTTTTGATAGCATTTATTCTTTCCTTCATCTTTGCCCTTGTCTATGGTTATCTTGCAGCAAAAAACAGATTTCTTGAAGTATTTTTAATTCCGCTTCTTGACATCCTTCAGTCTATTCCGGTTCTCTCCTTTCTCCCACCGGTTCTTTTTTTCATGGTTTCCCTGTTTCACGGATCAAGAATCGGACTTGAGCTTGGCTCCATACTCTTAATCTTTACAGGTCAAGTGTGGAATCTTGTTTTCAGTTTCTACAACTCCTTAAAAACCATTCCAAGGGAACTTGATGAAGCAGCAAAACTTTCAAGACTTAATTTCTGGCAGAGATTTACAAGACTTGAACTTCCCCACGCAGCAATTGGGCTTATATGGAACAGTATGCTTTCCATGGCTGGAGGGTGGTTCTTCCTTATGGCGTGTGAGACATTCACCCTGTTAAATAAAAAATTCTCTCTTCCAGGTCTTGGCTCTTTTCTTGCAAAGTCCGCTGAGTCTGGAAATATAAAGATGACCATATGGGGGATAGTCACCCTTGTCCTCATTATAGTTTTAATAGATCAGTTCTTATGGAGGCCGCTTATTGCATGGTCAACAAAGTTTAAAATGGAGGAGAAAGGAGAAGAAGAGATACACTCTGTGATTTTGAATTTATACAGAAAGTCAAAAATACTTGAGTTTATTTCATCTAAATTACTTATTCCGTTGAATACAAGGATAGAGCGCTTCTTTGATCAGATGGAGAGAAGAAAGGAAAGTTTCACAATGGAGCTTATTAAGAAACTTATTTCTTATATATTTTCAGGTTTAATCTTTCTTCTTATCATTGTTGGAGTGAAGGGGCTCTTCTCTATTCTTATAAAGGTTAGTATGAGTGAATGGTTACAGATAGTTAAAGGGGGCTTCTTTACACTCCTTAGAGTTGTTGCCGCTGTTTCCATTGGTTATCTATGGACAATTCCTGTTGGTGTTAAGATAGGGATGAATCCCAAAATTTCAAAGGTAGCTCAGCCTGTTGTTCAGATAATAGCTTCCATTCCAGCTACAGCAATATTTCCCATCTTACTTATGTTTCTTATAAAGATTGGAGGAGGACTTTCCTTTGCCTCCATACTTCTAATGCTTCTTGCAACTCAATGGTATATTCTATTCAATGTTATGGGTGGAGCATCAGGGATTCCAAAAAACTTCGTGGAAGCCGGTAAGATATTTAGAATAAAGGGAATTCACTGGTGGAGAGTTATAGCAATTCCCTCCATTTTCTCCTTTCTCGTTACCGGAGGAATAACAGCATGGGGAGCAGCTTTCAACGCAAGTATTGTTTCTGAGTATGTGAAGTTTTCTGGAAAGACCTTTATTATTCCTGGTCTTGGAGCGATTATAACTTCTGCCACAGAGAGAGGAGACATGCCTCTCCTTGCAGCGGGCACTTTGTTTATGGCTCTAATTGTTGTAATATTTAATAGGCTTTTCTGGAGAAGGATGTATAAGTTATCTGAGGAAAAATATCATGTGGAGTAAAGGATATGAGTTTGCTTGAGGTAAGGAACATTGGAAAAAAGTTTGTTATGCCCACAGGAAAGGAGATATATGTCCTTAAAGGCGTAACGTTTTCAATAAATGAGGGCGAGATTGTTTCAATACTTGGTCCCTCTGGTTCAGGAAAGTCAACACTACTTAGGATAATTGCAGGACTCCTTAAACCTAATGAGGGAGTTGTTATATACAGAGATAAGGTGATAACAGATGTGAATCCTGGTGTATCCATGGTTTTTCAGAATTTTGCGCTTTTCCCATGGCTTACAGTTGAGGAGAATGTGGAGACTGGTCTTATATCAAAGAACATGAGCAAAGAGGAGAAGAAGAGGAGAGTCTTAAAGGCGATAGATACTGTTGGTCTTGATGGATTTGAAAATGCATATCCAAAGGAACTCTCTGGAGGAATGAAGCAGAGGGTTGGTATAGCGAGAGGGCTTGTGGTTGAACCAGATATTCTCCTCATGGATGAACCCTTTTCTGCCCTTGATGTTCTAACTGCAGAGAACTTAAAAAGTGATATTTTAGAGCTCTGGATTGAAAAGAGAATTCCAACAAAGGCAATTCTCATTGTAACTCATAATATAGAGGAAGCTGTGTATCTTTCTGATAGGATCATTATAATAAGTAAGGACCCAGGGATGGTGATGGAGGAGATAAAGATAGATATTCCCCACTGGAGGGATAAAACATCAACAAAGTTTTTATCCATAGTTGATAGAGTTTACACAATACTTACCGCAGGTGAGATAGAGAAGGAGAGGGAGATACTTAGAGTCTCAAAGGAGATTCCGAGAATTCCTATAGCAAGAGTTGGTGCAATAACCGGTTTTGTTGAACTGATCTCTGATCTTGGAGGAAGAGTTGACCTCTTTAAGATTGGTGGTGAACTCTACATGGACATAGAGGATCTCCTCCCCCTTGTTGAGGCATCCGAACTCCTTGGATTTACAAGGTACAAACAGGGTGATATAGAACTTACAGAGGATGGGAAAGTTTTTTCAGAGGCAGATGTTCTTACAAAGAAGGAGATATTTAGAAAGAATCTCCTTAGAAATGTTTTTCTTATAAGGCAGATTTTGAGAGTTCTCAAATCCAAGGCAAACAGAAGAATCTCAAAGGAGTTTTTCCTTGACATCCTTGAAAGAAAACTCTCCCATGAAGAGGCAGAGAAGGAGCTGGACATTCTAATTGATTGGGGTAGATATGCAGAACTCTTCTCCTTTGATGATGAAACAGATGAACTTTTCCTTGAAGAGGAGGAGGTAGCAAATTCTTGAATTTAAGGTAAAAAAGAGACTTGGAAACATAAGGCTTGGAGAGTTAAAGATAGGGGATATTGTTGTTGAAACCCCTGTTTTTATGCCAGTTGGAACTCAAGCCACTGTAAAGTCCCTTTCATCTGAAGATGTAAAAGAGATTGGATACAAACTTATACTTGTAAATACATATCATCTCTACCTCCAACCGGGAGAGGAGATAATAAAAAAGGCTGGTGGGGTTAAGAATTTTATGAACTGGGATGAGCTTGCTCTCTCTGATTCTGGTGGTTTTCAGGTGCTCTCCCTTTCAGAGATAAGAAAGATAAGAGACGACGGTGTGGAGTTTAAATCCTTTCTTGATGGTTCCACCCATTTCTTTACTCCAGAATCTACCATAAAATTTCAGGAACTTCTCGGTGTGGATATAATGATGACGCTGGATATATGTCCTTCATATGGAGTGGATTTTCACGAACTCAAGAAGTTCTCACTGATGAGTGTAGATTGGGCAATAAGGGGGAAAAGGGTGAAGAATAAAGAGAGAGGAGATCTATTTGCTGTTGTTCAGGGAGGGCTTGACATAAATTTAAGAAAGTTGTGCATGGATAAACTTGAGGAAGAGGGTTTTCCTGGCTACGGGATTGGAGGATTATCCATTGGAGAGCCATGGGAGGAGACAAGGGAGCTTCTAAAAGAGTTCGTTCCATACATGCCAGAGAATAAACCGAGATACTTTATGGGACTTGGAGATCCAATTAGAATAATGGATGCAGTGGAGGCTGGAGTTGATATGTTTGATTGTGTTTTTCCAACAAGGATTGCAAGAAACAGAACCCTCCTTACAAAGAATGGGAGGATGAGGATAACAAAGAGTGATTACAGGGATGACTTTAGACCGATTGAAGAGGATTGCAATTGTTTTACATGTAGAAACTACACAAGGGCATATTTAAATCACCTCTTTAAGGCAAAGGAACTTCTCGCACCACGACTTGCCACAATCCATAACTTAACATTTATGTATAACTTTATGAAGGATTTAAGGAGAGCCATAAAAGAAGATAGATTTTATGAGTTTAAGAAAGAATTTTTAGCTAAGTTTGTGAATAGGTCTTAATCCTTATCCTTTATTATGTAGATCTTCTCCCCGTCCTTTACCATCTTCAGGTTTTCTTTAGCCCACCTTTCAACATACTCATCTGTTTGAGCTTTGATTAACTCCTTCTTCAATCTTATAATCTCTTCCCTTTCAAGTTCCATCTCTTTTTTTATCTGGGCAATGTCTCTTTTTAGACTTATAAGTTTTAAAATAGGTGCTGAAAAATAGTAGAGAGAAAAAACTATAATTATAATAAAGATTGTTACCTCTATTTCCCTTCTTCTTTTCTTAAATTGTTCCTCCATTATAGCCTCTCCACTCTTAACAGGTTTGTTCCACCCGCTACTCCCGGGATTACACCAGAAAGATACACGATAAGATCCCCCTTCTTTACAAATGGTGATTTCTTTGTCTCAAGGGAAATTTTTTCCACCATGTCCTGAGTATTCTTAAATCTCTCCACCACTACAGGATAAACACCCCAGTAAATAGATAAAAGCTTTGCCACTTTTTCACATGGAGTAATGGCAAGTATGGGAACGTTTGGTCTGAATCTTGAAATTCTTATGGCAGTCCTTCCTGTTTCAGTTGCAGTGACTATCAAAGATGCCTTTGTATTAAAGGCAACAAAGACACCAGCATAACTTATGGAGTCTGGAATAAGGGCTGAGACCGCTCTTTCCATCTCCATTATTCTTTTTTCATAAGGCAGTTCCGGTTCCACCTTCTCTGCTATCCTTCTCATAACCCTTACAGCCTCTACTGGATACTTGCCTGACGCGGTCTCTCCTGAGAGCATTACTGCATCTGTTCCATCAAAAATTGCATTGGTTATATCCGAAACCTCTGCTCTTGTGGGATAGGGTCTTTCAATCATTGAATCAAGCATCTGGGTGGCAGTTATTGAAAATTTCCCCTTTCTTAGAGCCTTTTTAATTATTTTCTTTTGAAGCAAGGCAACCTCTTCAATTGGTGCCTCGATCCCAAGATCCCCTCTTGCAACCATAACTCCATCAGAGGCATCAATTATTTCATCAAGATTTTTTATAGCCTCATACTTCTCAATTTTTGCAACAATTGGTATTTTTTTTCCTTTGCTCTCTATAATTTTCCTCAAAGAGACAATGTCACAAGCTTTCCTCACAAAGGAGAGGGCAAAGAAGTCAACATCCTCTTTTAAACCGAACTCAATATCAACCCTATCCTTTTCTGTTATGGAAGAGATTTTGAGTTCTGCTCCTCTAACATTTATCCCCTTCCTGTCCTTCAGTATTCCACCTCTTATAACCTTCGTCTTTATATTCTCTCCATCCGTTTCAACAACCTCAAGCTCAAGGGCGCCATCATCAAGAAGAAGACGAACTCCAGGATGAACATCTTTTGGAAGATCTTTATAGGACACAGATGCAGCTTCCTTGTTTCCAACAATATCTTTTGAGGTTAAGATAAATTCATCACCCTGTTTTAACTCAATCTCTCCCTTTTCAAATTCTCCAACTCTTATCTTTGGACCCTGAAGGTCCAGTAGAATTGATATATTCTTGTTTAATTTTTTTGAAAGTTTCCTTACAGTTTCTATCCTTTCTTTATGTTCTTCATGTGTTCCGTGGGATGCATTTATCCTGAATACATTAACTCCCTCCTTTATTAACTCTTCTATAATGTTTTCTTTAGAAGATGAAGGTCCAAGTGTTGCAACAATCTTTGTCCTCTTCACTTCTACCACCTTCTCCAATAGTTATTATAATAACCTCTTCTCCTTCTTCCACCCATGAGAATAATTAATATTATACCAACTACGAATCCACCCACATGTGCCCAGAAGGCTATGCCTGTTCCAAGCTTCCCAAAGGAAGCAAAGGCAGGAAGAAGTTGCATTAAAAACCATATGCCAAGGAATATAAACGCAGGTACTGGAATGATGGTTATATAGAAGAAGAGAAAAACAAGGGCAAGGACTTTTGCATCGGGATAGAGATAAAAGTATGCCCCCATAACTCCTGCTATTGCTCCAGATGCTCCAATGGTGGGGACCATGGAAGAGGCGTATATCAGTGAGTGTATAAGACCAGCAAGGATTCCAGAAAGGAAATAGAACAGTATAAACTTGGCTGGTCCAAGGAAGTTCTCGATATTGTCACCAAATATCCACAGGTAAAGCATATTACCTATTATGTGAGCAAAGCTTCCGTGAAGAAACATTGATGTTATAAGAGTTAAATACTCTACACCCCCAAGGGTAAACAGTCTTTTAGGCACAACTCCCCATTTATATATGAGCATGTTGAGATTAGGATTTAAAATTTCATACAAAAAAATAATTACATTTATGATTATAAGTCCAACAGTAACATATGGAAACCTTCTTCTCGGATTTATATCTGATATAGGTATCATAAAAGCTCCTCCGTTTCACGAAAATTTCTTTCCATATAACCATTTTACACTAATAGTTAGTTAATTTACAAGCTAAATAAAAAAGTTCCAATAAAAAATCTGATAAAATGAAATAAAAAAGGACAAAGAGATGAAACAAGAGAACGATGAGAGTCATGAATTTTATGCATCTTTAATTGAAAATCTTCCGGAGGGGATTATTATCCATGATTTAAAAAAAATCAAATTTGTCAATCAAACTCTTTCAAAGATTACAGGCTATTCAAAAGACGAGCTCCTTAAAATGAAACCCAATGATTTGCTTCCTGAGGAAGAAAGAGAGAGGCTGAGTGGGTATGCTATTAAAAGACTTAAAGGCGAAAAACCTCCCACTCATTACAGGGCGAAACTTATGAGAAAGGACGGAACTGAGGTAGTATGTGATTTCTGGGCATCATCTGCGTATTATAGAGGAGAGAAATCCATTGTTGTAATCGTAAGAGATATCTCTTTTGAAGTTAAAATGGAGGAAAAGATTTCTGAACTTGAGACTCTCCTTACAGAGGTAATTAATACAGCAGATGAAGGTATATATGTGAGAGAGGCAAAGAGTGGAAAAATAGTCTTTGCAAACAAGAAATTCTCTGAAATTCACGGGATCCCTCTCGAGAAACTAATAGGAATGAACTCCAGGGATCTGCTCACAGAGAAGGAAAAGGAGAGACTGAAGAAAAAAACCTTTAACAGGATTCCTAAAAGGATAGAGCTTAGAGCGAAGGGACCAAAGGGAAAAGAGATAATTATTGAGGAAACTGTTGGAGCCATAAAGAATAAGAAGGGGGAGCTTGAGTACATTTTTGGTATTGTAAGGGATATAACCAAAAAGAAGAAATACGAGGTGAAGCTCAAAAAGCTTGCAATTAATGACGCCCTTACAGGTATATTTAACAGACACTTTTTTAATGAATTTGTATACAAAGAGTGGGATAGAAACAAGAGATTCAAGCAACCCATATCCTTTATCCTTGTGGATGTAGATAATTTTAAATCTATAAATGATAACTTCGGGCATCTCTTTGGAGATTTTATCTTAAAAGAGGTTGCCAAAATTCTAAGCATGAGTCTTAGAAACTCAGATTTTGTGGTAAGGTTTGGAGGTGATGAGTTTCTCATCGTTCTTCCTCAGACAGAAAAAGGAGTTAAGATTGTTGAAGATAGAATCCTGAAGAATTTGAGAGTATGGAACGAAAAGAACAAGGATAAAAATGTGGCTATATCTTTAAGTTTTGGCAGTGGAACCTTTTATCCCTACAAAGGCGATACTGTGGAAAGGGCACTAAGAGAAATAGATAGAAGGATGTATGAGGCCAAGTATAAAAAGGAGGGACAGGATTAATTAACTTGTGCCTGTCTTGCAAAATTTATCGGTTATTATATAATTACAAGTAACAATTTGCTACAATACTAAAAAGCGAAAGAGGGAAGAGTGTTAAAATTAGGAGGTGGATTGAAATGAGAGGAAGTTTAAAGGTAGTGAGTTTAGTAATCATCATTTTGCTGGTATTCTCACTTCTTGTGGTTTCCAACTATGGTTGTAAACCTAAAGAAGAGGAAAAGAAAGTTGTTAAAATCGGTTTCATTGGACCACTTACGGGGAAGTATTCGAAAATGGGTATTGGTGGATTAAATTCCTTTAAACTTGCGGTGATGCAGCAGAACAACTCTGGGAAGAATAAGTATACTTATGAAGTTGTGTCATTTGATGATGAATGTGTTCCACAGAAGGGAGTTGAGGTTGCAACAAAGGCATGTTCAGATCCAGAAATAATAGCTGCTGCTACACATTACTGCAGTATGGTTGCCATAAGCTGCGTGGATGTGTATCACAAGTTCGGACTACCTGTAATTGTATGGGGAGCAGTTCTTCCAGATATTACCTATGGAAACGATTATATAGAGGTTAGCCGTGTTAACGGAACACAGGTTGAGCAGAACGAGTTCAATGCTCATTTTATGGTGGATGAACTTGGCTTTAAGAAATTCTGCATCATTCATGATACCACAGACTATGGAAGAGGACATCTTAAATACTTCCTTAAGGCTCTTGAAAAAAGAGGAATAGAGCCACTCTCCATTGATGGAATAACAATTGGTCAGAAGGACTTTACCACAATTCTTACCAAGATAAAGGCTTTAAACCCTGAGGTTGTTTATTTTGGTGGATTAACTGCTGAAGGAGTCCTTATTAAGAGTCAGATGGATAAATTAGGAGTAAAGGCTCAATTCCTTGGAACATCTGGCATAAAGAGTGATGACTTTAACACAAGTTTGGGTGAGCATGCAGAGGGTACAATATGCATGCTTGACGGAGCACCAATAGAGAAAATGCCAGGAGGATTGGAATTTAAGAAGGCATACGAAGAGGCAGGATTTGATGAGCCATACGAAGCCTACGGACCATTTGCTTACTGCGCTGCAAACATAATAATTAAGGCTATAGAGAAGGTTGGACCAGATAGAGCTAAGGTTGCTGAGGAGATAAATAAGACAGATACAGAGGACATAATTGGAAGGATCCACTTTAACGAGTATGGACAGAACGATGTTCCGCTTGTTACTGCTTATGTAAGTCAGGATGGACAGTGGGTGCCCTGGGATGACTCCCTTTATGCAAAGGGAGAAAGAGAGCTCCCTGGTTTTGCCTACAGAGAAGGAAGAGAGTGGGTCAATCCATATCAGGGTCCATAAGATAAATGAATTATTTAAAAGGGCTGGATTTATCCAGCCCTTTTAATATCAAATCAATAACTTTTCAAAAGGAGAACAATTATGACTTCAGCATCTATTTTTTTACAGATTATATTTAATGGAATAATGCTTGGAATTCAGTATTCGCTTGTTGCTGTTGGTTTTTCTCTCTTCTTTGGTGTACTTGATGTCATAAACTTCGCCCATGGCGATATTTTTATGCTCGGAGCATTTGTCAGCCTGATTTTAATAAATGTAACAGGAATGCTCACTGCTTCTGGTGCTACTTATGTGTTTCTCCTTATACTTGTTATTATCTTGTCTATGATTATAGTAGGTGGTTTAGGTGTGTTCTTTGAAAGGATAGTGGTAAAACCTGTTTCTAAAGGTCCAACACTTATGAGCCTTGTAGCTACACTGGGTTTAGGTATAGCAATAAGAGAGGCTGTGAGACTTTTCTATCCAAGAGGAAGTGAAACAAAGAGATTTCCAGAACTACTTGTCAAGTTATTTCCCGGGAAGGAGGCTATAGAATTTAAGGGCATTATACTGAGGTATGATAATCTCCTGATTCTTGCTGTTGGTGTTATAGTGGTTATCTTGCTTGCACTTTACATAAATAAAACAAAGATGGGTCTTACAATAAGAGCTGTTGCTCAGGATGCAGAAGCAGCTTCCATGATGGGTGTTAACAAGAATTTAATTATAGATGTTACATTCTTTATTGGCTCAGCTCTTGCGGCCCTTGCGGGTTTCATGAATGGTTTATACTACAACTCAATAATATTTGATATGGGTGCTATGGCTGGAATTGTTGGTTTCTCTGCCGCTGTAATTGGAGGACTGGGTAATATATATGGAGCTATTGTTGGAGGATTTCTCTTTGCTATGGTGGAATCTTTATCCGCTGCACTTATCCCGAAAGGTTCTGAGTATATGACAGTTATAGCCTTTGCCGTCGTGATTCTCTTCCTCATCTTCAGACCATCTGGTATTTTAGGTGAAAGAGCTTACGAGAGGGTATAGCCATGAAGAAGGAAAATAAGTTTTTAGATTGCATAAAAATAATATTGGTTGAGGTTGTTGCCTTTTTCCTGTTTCTCTTCTTCTTGAAGGTAGAGTCCATATGGACAGTTATTGTAGCTATTCTTCTTGTGGCGCTTATCTACTTCCTCTCAAAGATCTATAAGGAGAAATTCCAGGCTCTTCTTGAACCATTCTCAAAGTATCAAAATTTTGCCATAGGAGTTCTATTTATCCTGCTCGTTCTCTATCCCATTATAAGCCCGCTCATGATTGTTCATAGCACATACTGGACGCTGATTCTTATTCAAACTGGAATCTATATTATGATAGCACTGGGTCTAAATTTCCAGCTTGGTTCAACAGGTATGATGAACCTTGCAACGGCAGCATTTTATGGAATTGGTGCATATACAGCAGGACTTCTTGCTTTAAAACTTGGCTGGTCAGCTCTCATCACAATTCCTCTTGCAGGTCTTGCAGCAGCTTTTGCAGGACTTCTCCTTGTTATACCTATTTACAAAACAAAAGGTCACTACCTTGCCCTTGTTACACTTGCTTTTGGTTTTATGCTTGTTCTTGCAGCTGACAACATAGAAATAATTGGTGGACCTCAGGGACTAAAGAACATACCTCCTGTGAATATTTTTGGTTATAGTTTTCTTACCAACATAGGAGGTTTACACTTTTATACAAACTATTACTATCTTGTGCTTGCCCTTCTTGGTATAACCATTCTTGTCTTTGCAAGATTATTCAACTCTTGGGTAGGTTTAACATCTGCCTATATAAGAGATGACGAACTTGCGGCAAAAGGTTGTGGAATAAATACAAACTTCAGGAAACTTATAGTGTTTGTTGTTGGAAACTTCTTTATGGGAGTGGCAGGAGCTCTCTATGCTCACATGATTGGATTCATATCTCCTCCGAACTTCCAGTTTGCCCAGTCGCTACTTATCGTTGCTATAGTAATAATTGGAGGTATGGACAACATATTGGGTGTGATAATTGCATCTATACTCCTTGTTGTATTCCCGGAAAAGTTAAGAGTTGTAACAGAGTATAGAATATTCCTTTATGGAATCCTCCTTGTGGTTACACTAATACTCAGACCAAGAGGTATTCTTCCATTTGGTCCCAGAAAGTATGATTCTTCCATTTTGAAGTTTGCTCGAAAAGGAGGAAGCTAATGGCAGAGAAGAAAAAGACAATTTTCTACACTGAAGATATAGAGATGCGATTTGGTGGTCTCTATGCACTCAAAAACATAAACATAAAGATATATGAGAATGAGATACTGGGTATGATTGGACCAAACGGAAGTGGGAAAACTACCTTCTTTAATGTCATAACAGGTTTCTATAAACCCACCAAAGGAAGATTCTACTTTATGGGTGAGGATCTCACAGGAAAGGAACCATATGATATAACAAGGAAGGGAATTTCAAGAACATACCAGACAAGTAGATTGTGTCTTGATTTAACGATTCTTGATAACATACTTATTGGCACATACCCTGTTCAAAAATCTGGATATATTGATGCAATTTTCAACAGAAAGAAGCTGATAAAAGAGGTAAAAAAACATACAGAAAGAGCAGTCCACTTACTAAATATATTTAACCCAAACCTTGTGGAGAAACTTTTTGTTCCTGTTGGATCCCTACCCCACATAGATAGAAGAAGGGTTGAGATATGTAGAGCTATGATAGCAGAACCAAAACTTATTCTACTCGACGAGCCTTCAGCAGGTATGAATGCAGATGAAACTCAAGAGTTGATGGATGATATAGAAAAGGTCAGAAAGGAGATGGAGAACGTCACAATTATGATCATAGAGCATGATATGAAGGTTATTAGCAGTGTATCAGAGAGAGTTATTGCATTAAACTTTGGTCAGGTAATAGCAGAAGGAACATACGAAGAGGTTTCCCACGACAAGGAGGTCATAGAGGCCTATTTAGGTAAGGAGGTCGCCAATGGCTGAGATGCTCAGAATGGAACATGTAACTACAGTTTACGGGGTAAACAAAATGTTGATAGATGTCTCTATCAAAGTTGATAAAGGAAAGTGTGTCTCTCTCCTCGGCTCCAACGGTGCTGGAAAGTCAACTCTTATTAAGGCAATTCTTGGACTTGTTAAGGTGGTGGAAGGAAAGATTTACTTTGAAGGAAAGGATATAACACATTACAGTACTCACAGAGTTATTTCTCTTGGAATCTCCATTGCTCCAGAGGGTAAAAGGATATTCCCGAAGCTTACCGTTTTAGAAAATTTAAGGATGGGTGCGTATCTTGTAAAAGAAAAGGAGGAGATAGAAAGGCGTCTTGAAGAACTGGTCTTCCCTTACTTCCCGAGATTAAAGGAGAGATTAAACCAGGTTGCAGGTACACTTTCAGGTGGTGAACAATCCATGTTAAACATAGGCAGAGCACTTATGGGAAATCCAAAACTTATGATATTTGACGAACCTTCTTTTGGTCTTGCGCCAATCCTTATTCAGGAGACAGCAGAGATAATAAAGAAGATAAACAGAGAAAAGGGAATAACAGTTCTTCTCGTGGAACAGAATGCTAATATGGCTCTGGAAATAACGCATTATGGCTATTTCTTACAGAAGGGCCAGATTATAGCAGAAGGGACACCTGAAGAGCTGAAGAAACAGGAGATAATAAGGAAGGCATACTTTTAATTAGGGTAGGGAATTCCCTACCCTAATGTTTCCATTATATAGTTTGATATTGAAAGAACTCCTTTCCACAAGACACTTTCATCTATGTCAAATTTTGGATTATGGTGTGGATATGGATTTTTTCCTTTACTTGAAAGAAAGAAGTATGTTCCCCTTACCTCTTTAAGATAGTAGGAAAAATCCTCTCCAACCATTGTTGGTTTCTTTAAGAACACAACATCACTTTCTGGAAGAACTTTAAGAGTTTTCTTATAAAAATCCTCTGTTATTTCCTCATCATTTACAACTACAGGATAGCCAAAATGGTATGTGAACTTTGATTCTCCTCTAAAACTTCTGGCTATATATGTTGATACCTCCTCCATTCTCCTGGCCACAAACTTTCTTGTTTCTTCATCAAGGGTTCTAACAGTTCCTTCTATTTCCACAATATCTGGAATAACATTGTAAGCTGTACCCCCTTTTATTTTGCCAATACTTATTACAAGGGGTTTAAAGACTTCATTTTCCCTTGAGACAATACTCTGAAACCCATTTATTATGTATGAAGATATGGTTATAGGATCTATGCCTTTGTGAGGTGTTGCACCATGAGCACCTTTACCCTCTACAGTAAGGGTGAACCTATCAAGGGAAGCCATAAAAGGACCCTTAAAAAGTCCAATCTGACCATTATCAATTTCCTCTATAAAATTTCCCACATGTATTCCTAAAATTACATCAACATCAGGCTCTTTAAGAAATCCTTCCTCAACAAGATACTTTGCACCTCCTTCTTTCTCCTCTCCAGGCTGAAAGATAAACTTTACAACTCCATTTATCCTATCTCTATGATTTTTTAAAATCTTTGCAACAGTTAGAACTATAGCCATATGAGCATCGTGACCACAGGCATGCATATTTCCATTTGTTGAAGCGAAGAGAAGCCCAGTTTTTTCTCTTATTGGAAGAGCGTCCATATCTGATCTTACGGCAAGGACCTTCCCACTCCCATTTTCAAGTATCCCCATAATACCAGATGTGGTTTTACTCTCCACTATTTTTAATCCCAACCCCTCAAGTTCCCTTTTTATGTATTCTTTGGTTTCTGGAAGGTGAAGGCCTGTTTCTGGTATCCTGTGAAGATTTCTCCTGTGTTTTATCAATTCCTCCTCTAAGCTTTTTACCTCTTCAAATAAATTCATTTCTCACCTTCCTTTGGATATGTATCTTCTGGCTTTGGGTGTTTATAATCCTTTTCTGTTTTAAATATCTCCAGTACAAAGAGTAAATCCTTCTCTGTTCCCATATGGGCAAACATCTTGCCTCTCCAATTACCACTCTGTTTTGTGACTATCCCCTTTTTGTTTAGAAACTCTAAAGTCTTATCGAAATCGTCAACCTCAAAACCAATGTGGTGCAAACCTGGTCCATGTTCCTTTAAGAACTCACTGTATATACTATTATCATCTATTGGTTGAGTAAGCTCAAGTTCCACATCTCCAAGGTGGCACATTGCAACTTTGTATTCAAATTCCCTTTTCTTTCCATCTCTTTTCATATCTTTTGTGGTCTCTTTGTTTATGTAGTAGATCTCCCATGGACCTATCCCATACTCATCATTGAATATCTTCAGGTATCTGTCCAGATTATCAACCACTATTGCCACCTGAATGATTTTTTTGAATCTTTTCTTCATCATGTCCCACTCCTTATAAAATGATTTCTCTGTTAATTATTATATAATATTAGGTTTTTTATATTTTTGTGGTATTATATTTTTGTTTTATCACGAAAAATCTGATATAATTTATTGTCAGTTGGATTATAAGGAGGATAGAAGATGAGAGAGATAAGACTCATTGAGAATAGTTTCTTAAGAGATGATATTCCTGATTTTAAACCTGGCGATACCTTAAGGGTTCATATAAAGATAAAGGAAGGAAACAAGGAAAGAATTCAGGTATTTGAAGGAATATGCATTGCAAGAAGAGGAAGCGGAACCAGAGAAACCTTTACGGTGAGAAAGTACTCCTTTGGAGTTGGTGTTGAAAAAGTTTTCCCGCTGAATGCTCCAACTATTGAGAAGATTGAAGTTGTAAGATTTGGAGATGTAAAGAGAGCCAAACTCTACTATCTAAGAGGTTTGAGAGGAAAGAAGGCAAGAGTTAAGGAGAAAGTTAAAGTAAAGAAACAAAAGAAGAAAGTTGTTGAAGAAAAGGTGGAGAAACCTCCCGAGACAGAAGAAAACTTAGAAAATAAAGAAACCAAGGAGATTTCACAAAAAGAAGAGGCAGAAGCTAAGGAATAGTATGCATGAGTAAAACCTTCAAAGAGGTTGTAAGCTGGATTCTAACCTTTGCTATTGCTTTTGGGCTTGCATATCTTATAAGGAGATATGTTTATGAACCATACAAAGTCCAGATGTCTTCTATGAATCCAACCATATATGAAAACGACATAATTATAGTTAATAAATTTATCTTTAGATTCAAAGATCCAGCAAGGGGAGAGGTTGTAATATTCAAACCTCCCCATGGATCAAAAGATTATATAAAAAGAGTTATTGGTCTTCCGGGGGAAACGGTGGAAATTAAAGGAGGCTTTGTATTTATAGATGGGAAGAAACTGATTGAACCATACATAAAAAATTCCACCCCGGGAATATTTGGACCAATTGAGATACCTCAGGGAGAGGTATTCTTAATGGGTGATAATAGGGGTAATTCTCTTGATTCACGGGAATTTGGTCCCATTGAGATCAAAAAACTTGAAGGGAGGGCGGAGCTTATATTCTGGCCCCCGAAGCACTTTAAACTCCTTAGGGGATATCCAACCTTTGAAACTACCAGTAGGAGTTGATGAAGCAGGGAGAGGTTCTCTGGCAGGTCCAGTAGTTGCTGCTTCATTTCCTCTTCTTTACCTACCGCAAATCTTTATTACTGATTCTAAAAAGATAAAAGGAGATGAAAGGGAAGAGATATTCAATTATCTTCTTAAAGAAAGATTCCCTTTTGGTGTAGGCGTTGTATCCAACGAATTCATAGACAGGGAGGGGATACTTTCAGCCACTTTTGAAGCAATGAGACTATCCACACTTCCGTTTCTATATAAGAAAGAATTGGATGTTAAAACCCACAAAATGATTTCCCTGGACGAACTTTTACAGGAGGCTGTAAAAAGTTATGAAAATTACTCGGCTTTTTTTCCAGAGAGAATGTTTATATCCAATATACTTATAGTTGTGGATGGCAATTCAATATTTACAGAGAGCATTCCTCTTGTTTCTATGATAAAAGGAGACGAGAAGGTTTCACTTATATCTTTTGCTTCAGTTGTTGCCAAGGTTGTAAGGGATAGAATCATGAGAAAGCTATCAGAGGAATTTAAAGAGTATGGATGGGATAGAAACAAAGGCTATGGAACAAGAAAGCATTTCAAGGCTATTGAAAAGTATGGATTATCAATGTATCATAGAAGAAGTTTTTTAGATAAGAGGTGAGGGATGAGATTAGGTCTTATACCTTTAAGTTCTGATGAAACAAGAAGACACATTGAGGTTTCCTTTATCAAAGAGGTAAAGGATTTTGTTGAGAAAAAGGGTATCAAAGTGGAAGAGCTTAAAGAGGGAGAGGATTATGATTTTGTTATCTTTCTTGTGGTTACAGGGGGAAGCGAGAGAAAGTTTCTTAATATTTACAAGAAGTTTTCTCCTCCGTATCTATTCATAACCAATAAGTTTAATAACTCTCTTCCAGCAGCACTTGAGATAAATGCATACCTTGAAGGAAATGGAAGGATATTCTTATGGGATAAGAAAAGTGAAAAAAAGGATCTTGTAAGATCACTTAAAACCCTTAAACTTACAGAGGAGATTAAAGGAAAAAAGATGGGAGTTATTGGAAAACCAAGTTTCTGGCTCATAGCGTCAACCCCCAGTGAGAAAGTGGTTGAGGAAAGATTTGGCATAGAGCTTGACTTTTACCCCATGAATAAATTTGTAGAGAGAGTTAAAGGGAGTGATGATTCTCATATAGATGAGATACTCATTGATTTGAAGAAGAAAGCTACTAAAATAACCGAGATTGATGATAGGGAGCTAAGAAAGGCACTTAAAGTGTATAAAGTTACAAAGGAGATTGCCATTGAGAGAGGGTGGGATCTACTCTCTATGGAATGTTTTAGTATCATAAAACCCCTTGACACCACCGGCTGTATTGCACTATCCCTTCTCACAAGTGAGGGAATAACTGCTGGCTGTGAAGGAGATATCCCTTCAACCTTGACCATGTATATAATAGAGAAGCTTACAGAAAGACCGGCCTTTATGGGAAACATTGCCTGGGTTGATAGAGAGGGGGAAGAAACCGCCGATCTATACTTTGCTCACTGTACTGTTCCTCTAAAGATGGTTAAAAGTTTTTCCTTGATGACTCACTTTGAAACAGGAAAAGGAGTTGGTATAAAGGGATTTTTTGACAGAAGCATAGGAACTCTAACGAGGATTGGAGGAGATAATCTTGATCGGATATTCTTTGCAAGGGCAAAGATAGAAAAAAACCTTAGGAGTGAAATGATGTGTAGAACCCAGATAGTGTTGAAAGTTAAAGCAAAGTCAGATTACTTCTTGAGAAGACCTATAGGAAACCATCATGTTTTTTCAATAGGAGATTATACAGAAGAACTTGAACTTTTTTCTGAAATAATGAAAATAAAGAGGGTTGATTAGTATCTTCTCCAGACTCCTATAACTTTTCCTATAATCTTTACTCTTTTATCTATTTTAATTGGTTTATATTCTGGATTGTCAGGAAACAAAAATGGTTTACCCTTCTTTATCTTGAACCTTTTTACTGTAACTTCTTCACCATCTATAAGAGCGACACATATGTCGTTTTCTTTAACTTCAATATCAGGGTCAACAACGACTATGTCATTATCCAGTATCCCTGTATCTTTCATGCTATCTCCCCTAACTTTAAGTAGAAATGCATTTGGGTGAAGGTCTCTATCTATGGGAAGGTTGACATAATCTTCAATACCTTGAACGGCAAGATTTGGTTTTCCTGCCTTTACCTTCCCCACAAGAGGGAAAGAGGAGGGTAATAAATCTTTAACTATTATTGATCTTGCTCCTCTTTTCCTTTGTATATAACCCTTTTCCTCAAGTTTCCTCAAATAGAAAAAGACTGTAGCTGTGGAGGAAAGTCCAACTTTTTCTCCAATTTCCCTTACAGTAGGAGTCACTCCTTTTCTTTTAGATTCAACTATAAATTCAAGTATAGCTTTTTCTCTATCTGTTAAGGGCTTGTTTCCCACCTTTAAAAATTCTCCTTCCCTTTTCTATAGCATCCTTTACCCTTTCAGGAAGTGGATAATCTTTTACCTCTTCTAATTTGATCCACTTTAAGTCAAGAGCATCAGACCCAACCCTTATTTCTCCAGATAGATACTCTGCCACAACATCTATTATTACATAGTGAAATTTAACTCTTTCGCTCTCTTTTTCTATGAGTTCATAAACACTTGCAATACCAATGGGTTCTATCTCTATCCCTGCTTCCTCAAAAACCTCTCTTTTTGCACATTCAAATATCTTTTCTCCAAGTTTCAGGGTACCACCTGGAAGATTCCACCCTCCTCTTCCTGGATCATTTCCCCTCTTTTCAATAAGTACAGAGTCTTTATTAAGCACAATAACCCCAACACCAACCGCTGGCGAAGAGGGGAAGGTTTTCATGTGCCAATCTCCCAGCTTGAGAGATACTTCCTCTGCTCATCTGTCAACTCATCTATTTCAAAGCCCATTGTTTTTAATTTAACTCTTGCAATTTCATTGTCTATATCCTCTGGAACATTATAAACCTTCTTTTCGAGTTTCCCTCTATTTTCAACAAGAAATTTTACCGACATAAATTGATTTGAGAAGCTCATATCCATGACACTTGATGGATGACCTTCTGCTGCAGAAAGATTTAGAAGTCTTCCCTCTGCAACAAGGTAGATTCTCTTTCCATTCTTCAGTGTGTATTCAGTTAAATTCTTTCTAATTTCTTTTTTTCCTTTGCTTATCCTTTCTAAGCCTTCAACATCTATTTCAACATTGAAGTGTCCCGAATTTCCAAGGATTACTCCGTCTTTCATTTTCTCAAAGTGCTCCAATCTTATTACATGGTAGTCACCTGTGGCAGTTACAAAGATGTCTCCAATTAGAGATGCCTTTTCCATTTTCATAATCTCAAAACCCTCCATTGCAGCCTCAAGTGCCTTTACAGGATCTACCTCTGTTACAATGACTCTTGCACCCATTCCCCTTGCTCTTTCTGCAATTCCTCTTCCACAAAAACCAAATCCTGCCACAACAAAAACCTTTCCTGCTAAGAGTATGTTTGTTGCCCTGAGGATTCCGTCAATAGTTGACTGTCCTGTTCCAAACCTGTTATCAAAGAAGTGCTTTGTTTTCGCGTCATTAACTGCAATTATCGGGTATGAGAGTACCTTTTCCTTCTCAAGACTTCTCAGTCTTATCACTCCTGTAGTTGTTTCCTCTGTACCACCAATTATATCTTTAAGGTAGTCTCTCATCTTTGAGTGAAGCATAGATACAAGGTCAGCTCCATCATCCATGGTGATATTTATTCCTTTTTCAATCACCCTTTTTATATTTTTGTAATATGTTTCCTTGTCCTCTCCTCTTACAGCAAAAACCGGAATTTCAAAATCTTTAACGAGACTTGCCGCAACATCATCCTGTGTTGAGAGAGGGTTTGATGCAGTAAGATAAACTTCTGCACCTGCCTCTTTAAGAGCAATCATTAAATTTGCAGTTTCGCTTGTTACATGAAGACATGCCCCAATTTTTATTCCTTTAAAGGGTTTTTTTGAGGTAAACTTCTTTCTTATTTCGTTTAAAACCTTCATTTCATTTTTTGCCCATTCAATTTTCAGTTTCCCCTCTCCACTGAGATTGAGATCTTTCACAAAATAATCCATTCTTTACTCCTTTCTAAAGATTCTTACTAAAAGATGCTATAACTATTGAAGACATCAAGAATCTGTATATATCTTTAAAGGAATTTGATTTAAAGGAAATTGTTCTTCCATCTACCCTGTTTGAATTTGGGATTAAACTTGCAAGTTCTGCTTTGATGGTATCAAGAAATGTTATTTCAATACTTGTCGGTTTTTCAAATGTAAATGGTTTAATTCTTTCAATTTGCTGAAGGACAAGTTTTGCCCTTTCTTTTAACTCTCTGTGGACCTTTTCTACAGGATAAAGTAAGGCAGAGTACCTACCAATAGATTCCTTTGTTACTACAAAATATGTTTCCTTTAGATTTTTCTGGGAAAAGTCTTTTAATTTATCGTCTCCAGATATAAGGACAACGGGAACAGAGTATTCTCCAAGGAATGCTGCATTTATTTCAGTTTCCCCAACAACCATACCATTTATCTTTATCTCGTATATAGAAGAACTCGAGTATGTGTGATCCATTTCTGCGTTCTTCATTCCCACTGGAGCGTGATATCCTATGAACATTCCAGCATCAAAAGTTTCGTTTATCCCCTGAACCATGTAGAATTCTCTTGGAAAACCAGAAACAAGCTTTACATTCTCTGGTAGTTTCCCTACATCTATGTTTCTTCCAAAGGAGTGGGAATCGCAGACTAAAATTTCTGCTTTCCTGTCAACTTCCAGTATCCCTTCTATTACTGAGAGAAGCTCCTCTGTCATAAAGAAGGAAATTCTCTCCTGCTTTTCCTTCCAATGGGTAAGTCCAGATATTCCCTCCATGTCAACAGAGATAAATACCTTCATAGCTACCTCCAGAATTTATTTAAGTTTTTTTACAAAAATTTTGCCCCCCTCTACTCTTGTTACGACTATCTTTTGCCCTCTTTCAATGAATTCTCCCTCGGTTAAAGCATCATACCTTTTTCCATCAATTTCCACCACTCCGGAAGGTCTTAGCATTGTAATGGCTTTTCCTTCTTTACCTTCAAGGTGTTTCTTTTCTGTGACGGCAACATAGCCCTCTTTCTTCATTTCCCTTCTTGCAAGTCCAAGCTTCTTCCATATGGGAAGTTTTGGAAAAAAGAAGAGGAGAACAAGAAAAGATACAAGTAGAACCAGAACTACAACACCCATGGCATAGATTGCACTCACTCCACCACCAAGGGTTAAAAATATGGATATGAAGATAAGGGCGATTCCAGATATTCCTGCTATGCCAAAGCCAGGGATGACAAATATTTCAATGAGTAATAGAACAATCCCTGCCACAAACATTACTGTGTATAACCAATTTCCAATTCCTGCTATCATATGCCCTCCAAAAAATAGAGATAATGCTACAAGTCCCATAGTTCCAGGAATTCCAAATCCTGGAGTTGTTGCTTCTATAAGTAATCCTAAGAAACCGATGATAAGTAAAATTTCCCTTACAATAGATGAAGTGAGAAACCCAGCAAGCTTCTCAGATGGTAAAGGAGAGAGATCAGAAATCTCAAACTCATTTAAGTTAAAATGAGAGAGAATATCATCTAAACTGTTGGATTCATAATCACTGAATCCAAGTTTCTTTGCATTTTCACTGGAGAGTGTGAGAAGTTCTCCCTTTTTAACGACTCCCTCAATCTCTATCTCTTTATCCACCATAGAGGCGCCGATTTTTGGATCTCTTCCGTTGGCCTCACAGGTGGATTCAAACTCGCCCCTTACTGCGGAAACAGTCTTTTCTGTGGTTGGAATTGGTTCAGCTGCTCCCATACTTGCGCCAGACGAGAAGACAATCTTTTTACATGATAGAGCAATCAAGGCTCCTGCTGACCATGCTCTTCCTTTAATCCATGCGATGGTAGGGATATCAAGGTGAATTATTCTATCCCTTATTCTTGTTGCAGCATCAAGAGCACCACCAAAGCTATCTATCTCAACAATTACAGCCTTCACACCATTCATATCTTTGAGGCATCTGTCTACATATTTTGAGAGTCCGAGGTTTATCTCTCCCTCGATGTGCAAAACAATGACCCTTTCCCTGGAGGCAGATGATCCACTAATAGATAGGAAGAGTATCAGGAAAATTACCCCCAATAGAACATGTTTTCTCATACAAAAATTATAACATAGATAAACTCTTTATTTTTCTTCTCTTCTCTCCTTTAGAGCCTCAAGAAGGGAGGTGTCATCTATAGCTTCGAGATAGGTGGAACCAGATATTCCTCTTGCAAGAGATGAAATTTTGACTGGATACTTCTTCAATAGTTTTTTAATATACTCCTTGGTTATATCTCCTTCCCATTGAGGGGAGAGAGCGAAGATCACCTCTTTAATACCTCCCTCTTTTACTCTCTCCTCTAATTCTCTTATGGTTAGATGCTCAACTCCCACTTTGCCATGAGTTGATATATGGCCTCCAAGAACGTGATAAACCCCTTTATAGTAACCAAGATTTTCTATCCTTACCAGGTCCTTTACTTCTTCAACAACGAGGATTGTTGAGTGATCTCTTGTATCATCTTTGCATATGCTGCAAATTTCATCCTCTGTAAGATTGAAACAGACTTTGCATCTCTTCACTTTGTTTCTTGCTTCCTCAATGGATTTGATTAGTTCATCCACTCTGTTTGGGGACATCCTCAATATGTAGAGAGCAAGTCTCTCTGCGCTTTTTGGTCCTATCCCGGGAAGCCTTTCAAGGACATCTATTAATTTAAGTAGACTCTTTGGATACACCTGTTAATTCCACCACCTTTTCCGCTATTTCAAGAAATGCTTTTGATGAAGCAGATTCAGGTTTCCTCACAGTTATTGGTTCTCCTGTATCTCCTCCCTCTCTTAAATCAAGTTCCATTGGTATTTTTCCAAGAAGAGGGACTTTTAATGCAATACTCATTGCTTCTCCTCCACCCTCACCAAAGATATTATACCTCTTTCCAGAATCTGGACATATAAAGTAGCTCATGTTCTCCACAATACCCAGAAGTTTTACATTTAGTTTTTCAAAGGTTTTAGCACTTCTTAAAGCATCAGATACTGCCACTCTCTGTGGAGTGGTTACCACAATGGCACTTGTTAATGGAAGGGATTGACCAACTGTAATTGTTGCATCTCCTGTTCCAGGAGGAAGATCAATGAGGAGAAAATCAAGGTCTCCCCACACTGTAAACTGAAACAATTCCTTTATTGCTTTAGTTACAAGTGGTCCTCTCCATATTACAGGAGAGCCTTCCCCGCTCATCATAAAACCAAGGGACATAACCCTTACGCCAAATCTTTCATGGGGTATTATTTTGTTGTCAATACCGTATGGTTTTTCCTTTATTCCAAACATTATTGGAATGTTTGGTCCATGTATGTCTGCATCAAGAATCCCAGTTCTGTATCCTAATTTTGATAGAGATATGGCAAGGTTTGTTACCACGGTGGATTTACCAACACCACCTTTTCCAGAGCCAACGGCTATAAGATGTTTGATATTTCCTTTCTCAAGAATTGGTGGGGTTCCCCTCCAGTTGGGAAATATCTTTTTAATCTCTCCCTCTGTAAGTTTTCCAAACGTTATGTTTACCTCTTTGAAACCTAACTCTTTAAGCACTTTCTCAGCGTTGTTTTTCATTTCATTCTTCAGCGGACACTCTGGAACGGTAAGGGCAAGGGTGAAAGAAACTCTGTCTTCTTCAACAGTTAGATCCTTAACCATACCTAAATCTACTATACTTCTTCCTATTTCAGGATCAACAACCTTCTTTAGCGCTTTTAAAACTTCATCTTTCTTTTCCATTCTTCTATCTCCTTTAAAATAAGTTTCTTTTCCAATTTTACCATTTTTACATGAGTCTTTTATTGTTTGAGTTTCTATAAAAACAATTGTGAAGAAGATTTATTATATAGAAAGATTTTTTCTAAAAATTGTAAAAAATTTCTGATTAAAATTTAACATTTTATGGTATAATTGTTATGAAAAATTTTTAGGAGGTGAGAGATGGCAGAGAATATGAAAGCTACATTGGATGAATTTATGGGAGCACTTGGAGAGCTTAAAAAGACTCACCCAGAGTATGTAAAGCTCTTTGTTGATCTTGTCCATGGAATTGAAGGAGAAGGTAAACTCTCCACAAAGATTAAGGAACTTATCTCTGTTGCACTTGCTGTAAATGCAAGATGTAAATACTGCATTGCATTCCACACAAACAACGCATTAAAGGCTGGAGCAACAAAAGAGGAAATAATTGAAGCAGGTTTTGTCGGTGCTTTAATGGGAGGTGGACCAGCCCTAACATACCTTGCAGTATTACTTAAAGCACTCGAAGATCTTAAATAAGGTTAATCTTTTCATAGTTTATAAGGGGGTTTAGCCCCCTTTTTTATTTTTTATATTATGTTGTATTATATAATAAATTAAACTAAAAATTTTAGGAGGAAAAAGATGGACATACTCACCTTGAACTGCGGAAGTTCTTCTGTTAAGTATTTACTTTACAGCTGGGACAAGAAAAGAACCCTTGCAAGAGGAATCGTGGAGAGAGTGACTATTGGGGGTTCCTTTATAAGACATCTTGTTCCAGGAAGAAAAGAAGTGAAAATTGAGCATGAGTGTCCTGATCATAGAGAGGCTATAAAGCTTATAATTGACACCCTTCTCGATCCAGAGATAGGTGCCATTAAAGACCTTAAAAGCATTAAGGGTGTAGGTCACAGAATGGTTCATGGTGGGGAGAAATTTGCCAAATCTGTGATTATTGATGAAGAGTTTTTAAAAGTCTTTGAAGAACTTTCACCTCTTGCTCCTCTCCACAATCCACCAAATCTTATGGGTGTCAGAGCAGCAAAGGAAATTCTCCCGGATGTTCCTCATTGTGCAATAATGGATACTGCATGGCATCAAACAATGCCTAAACATGCATACATTTATGCACTTCCATATGAATGGTATGAGAAGTATGGAGTTCGTAGATATGGATTTCACGGCACTTCACTCCTATACATTGCCAAAAGAGCAGCGGTCCTCCTCGGTAAGGATCCTTTTGAGACAAACCTTATCTCCCTTCACATTGGAAATGGAGCAAGCGCAGACGCAGTAAAAAATGGTGTCTCAGTGGATACCTCTATGGGTCTTACACCCCTTGAGGGACTTGTTATGGGAACAAGAGCAGGAGATCATGATGCAGGAATAGATTTCTTCATGATGAGGAAAGAGAACCTTACCGTTGATGAGATAGATAAACTCTTAAACAAAAAGAGTGGAGTTCTTGGTATTACAGGGAAGTATGCAGATAGGAGAGATATTGAGGAGGCAGCAAAGAATGGAGATGAGAGAGCTCAACTTGCCATTGAGATAGAAGCATATAGACTTAAAAAGTATATTGGTGCTTACTTCGCAGCTCTTGGAAGAGTTGATGCCATTGTATTTACCGCAGGTGTTGGTGAGATGAGCTCAACAATAAGAGGTAAAGCATTGGATGGGCTTGAAGGACTTGGAATAATCTATGATAAGAGGAAGAATGAACTTGCAAGGACAAGAAATGCAGAAACCGAAATAACAGGGGAAGGTTCAAAGGTTAGAATATTTGTTATACCCACAGATGAAGAGATGGTTTTTGTTGAGGATACAGTGGCTTTGATTGAGGGTAGATATGACGTTCATACAAAGTTTAAGTATTCATTTGAAGATCCAAATTACAGAAACCTTGAAAGGGAGGAAGCTTTAAAGGAAGAACTCAAGAAAAAACCAGAATTAGCCGAAGTCATAGTAAGACCACCTGGACAGAAATAAATCTTGAGGGGGAAATCCCCCCTCTTTTTTAATTTTATATGAAAGTTGAACTTATATACATAACACCAAATGTAGAAAAGGTAATTGAGGAAGCAGGTAGAACTTCCTATCAATCCTTTAATAGAATGGGGGAGGGAAGTGAAAAAAAGTTTATAAGGATGATAATTAATCTTGGACACCTCTCTGTTATTGAACATGCAGTGGCAAGCTTCAGAATCAGCGATGTATCCCGGAGCCTTACCCATCAACTTGTAAGGCATAGACTCGCATCTTTTACTCAGAAGTCTCAAAGGTATGTTGATGAGAAGAACTTTACCTTTGTTGAACCACCAAAGATAGAAGAAAATCCCGAAGCACATAAAATTTATCTGGACTTTATGGAGAGTGTGAGAGAAACATATGGAAAGCTTAGAGATTTAAAAATTCCCAAGGAGGATGCAAGATTTGTGCTTCCCAATGCAACGACAACAGAGATTGTTGTCACAGCTAATTTAAGGGAGTGGAGACACATAGTTGAACTCAGGGGAAGCAAGCATGCTCAGTGGGAGATAAGAAGGATGACAATAGAGATTCTTAAGATACTGAAGAGGGAAGCTCCAACAGTTTTTGAAGATTTTGTTATAGTTGGGGATCATGTGGAAAGGAGGAAGAATGCTAAAGAATGATAAGTGGATAAGAAAGATGGCAAAGGAGAAAAAGATTATAGAGCCTTTTGAAGAGAATCAGATTAAAAAGGGAGTAATATCCTTTGGACTTTCATCTTATGGATACGATATAAGGCTTTCAAATGAGTTTAAAATCTTTACTAATGTTTTTAACTCAATCGTAGATCCAAAGAATTTTGACCCAAAGAGTTTTGTGGATTTTAAGGGAGATGTCTGCGTTATACCACCAAACTCCTTTGTTCTGGGTAGAAGTCTGGAGTATTTTAGAATTCCGAGAGATGTTCTTGGAATATGTGTTGGGAAGTCTACCTATGCAAGATGCGGAATCATTGTGAATATAACACCTCTTGAGCCTATGTGGGAAGGATACCTGACCATAGAGATATCTAACACCACACCTCTTCCTGTAAAGGTTTATGCAAATGAAGGTATAGCACAGGTTATATTCCTTGGTGCAGAGGAAGAGTGTGAAGTAAGCTATAAGGATAAGAAGGGTAAATATCAGAAACAGAAAGGTATAGAATTACCAAAAATTGAGAGATAGTTAAATCCTCCTTTTAAATAAAAATCTCTTTGTTAGGGGGTGGGGTTCTAAAATCTCCTTAAATATTATTAATTTAAGCAAATCATTATCTTTAAGTGTTTTTAATATTGTCTTTTCCTTGGTTTCCCTGTAAATTTCCCTTTTCTCTTCCTTTTCTTCTATCCCTTCTTTGGCTTCAGATACAATCTCTTCAACTGTTTCTATCTTCTCTTTTTCGACAGGCTCAATCTCTTGCTTTTTAATTTCTTCTTCCCTTTCTCCCCCTTCCTCAATCCATTTTTTCTGAACCTCTTCCACTATTTCTTCTGGAATATACTCCTCCAGGGGAGGAGTGGGAGCTTTTTTCCTCCTCCCACTCTGTATAACTTCAAGGACTATCATAAGTATCACATATACAATTATTGCTACGGTGAAGAAACTCATCTACTTTTCTTCCTTCTTTTCCTCTTCTTCCGATAATTTTGATATGGACTGCCTCATCTCTGTATCAGCCATTATATTTTTCATTGTGTAATAATCAAGTACCCCAATATTTCCCTTTCTTAGTGCCTCTGAAATTGCCTTTGGTATTTCAGCTTCTGCCTCAACGACCTTTGCTCTCATCTCCTGGACCTTTGCTTTCATTTCCTGCTCCCTTGCAACTGCCATTGCTCTTTTCTGCTCGGCCATTGCCTGATAAATCTTTTTGTCTGCTTCTGCCTGATCAATCCTTAACTTTGCACCAATATTTTTTCCAACGTCAACATCTGCTATATCAATGGAGAGTATTTCAAAGGCTGTACCTGCATCAAGACCCTTCTCAAGTACTGTTTTTGAAATTAAATCTGGATTTTCAAGTACATCTTTATGACTGTCTGCTGAACCTATAGTTGTAACAATTCCTTCACCTACTCTTGCAATAATAGTTGCTTCTCCTGCTCCTCCAACCAGTCTCTCTATATTTGCTCTAACTGTAACTCTTGCCTTTGCCTTAAGCTCAATCCCATCCTTCGCCACCGCCGCTACAATTGGTGTTTCAATAACTTTCGGATTAACACTCATTCTAACAGCTTCAAGTACATCTCTTCCTGCAAGGTCAATGGCTGCCGCCCTTTCAAAGTTGAGAGGAATCCCAGCTCTTTCTGCAGCAATCCATGCATCAATTACCTTATCCACATTTCCACCAGCAAGATAGTGAGCTTCCAGTTTGTCAACACTCGCGTCAAGCCCCGCTTTCCTCGCTTTTATAAGTGGAAGAACTATCTTTGCTGGTGGAACCCTTCTCAATCTCATTCCAAGGAGTGTGAATAACCCTACAGGTACACCTGCAGCCATGGATGCAATCCATAGGCCTACAGGAATGAAACTAAATACCACTATGATGAGTATTAAGATTATTATCACAGTAAACCATATACCCAATCCAAACATTTTTACCTCCTTTCTTTTATTTTACCAGATAAGCGGGGAATAAACATGGGGACTTCTTTTTTATAAGAGATGTATTCTTCCCCAAACCTTCTCTCAAGTTCAGGCTCTTCCACGGCCTTTAATTCAACAATCATCAAAACAATAAAGAGGGGTGTAAATATGAATGTGAAAGAGATTGAGTTTACGAGAATTCCTATTCCAAACATCAAAATAAACAATCCTGTAAGCATAGGATTTCTTACATATTTGTATGGTCCCTCTTTTATAAGCTTTGGTGGCGGATTAAAAGGGACAGGTGTTCCCTTTTTCTTAAAGAAAGTTAAAACGCACCAGAGTGTGAGAAGGAAACCAAAAAATTATTAGGGGAATAGAGATTATAAGATTTAATGGATGAGAGACAAAACCTTTAAATCTTAATACTTTATCAAGCCATAAGGAAATGATAAAAAATAGAAACAATCCTCCAAAGAAAAACAGAATCCCTAATGGGGTAAGAGTTAGCTTGACTTTTTTTGTTCCTGTAGCAGCCTTATAGAATAAATCCATCAATTTTTTTCTTAAGCTCATTTTTTCCTCCGATTAAATACATTCTAACAAATTTTCCTCTGTTTATGTGGACACCTTATTTAACATGGAGAGAGTTGAATTAGATTAAATTTTTATTTATTCTTATCTGTGTAGACCAAATTTAGAAGGAGGGAGTTATGAATTTTGAAGTTATGCACTTTAGCAAGGTTGAAGAAAATGAAGTGGTTATGGAGGGAGTTAAAAATACCTTTATAAGATGGTTAATCATTGGTCCAAACTTTGCAATGAGAATGTTCAGGGTTAAGCCTGGTGGATACACCCCCTACCACTCTCATGATTGGGAACATGAAGTTTTTATACTCAAAGGCAAAGTAAAAATAAGATGCGGTGATAAGGAAGAAACTGGAGAGAAGGATTACTTTGCATACATTCCACCAAATACAAAACATCAATTTATAAATATCGGTGAAGAAGAAGCAGTATTTTTATGCATTATACCCGATAAAGGTGTAAAAAAATAAAGGGAGGGAGAATCCCTCCCTTTTAAAGTTATTTTAAAACTATCTTAACAGGAGTCGGGTTTCTTAAATTGTCTCCAACAGGACAGCGCTCCTCGAAGATCCTTTTCCACTCCTCAAGTTTTTCTTTTGGAGCATCAGACTTTACCTCCAGTTCCACAACTATCTCTTTAAATCCAGCTCTCTCATTGGTAGGTTTACCTAAAAATTTGTCGGGATTAAGTGTTCCTGAGAGTTTTACCTTTAAAGCATCGATTTTTATTCCCAACTCTTTTGCCACTACCTGCCCTATAATTACACTGCAACCTCCCAGAGCCATTAGAAGATATTCAACTGGATTCGGACCCTTATCTTCTCCTCCAAGTTCAGGCGGTTCATCTATTGTTATTGTGAAGTCTCTTGCTTTTCCAATAGAAGCGAAACCACCCTTCCATTCAACGATACTTTCAAATGTGAAATCGTTCATATTCACCTCCTGCATTTATTATATCATATATTTG
>CBFDTJ010000001.1:0-44506 GCA_965612865.1 uncultured bacterium | reverse complement strand
ATACGGCGACCACCGAGATCTACACCTAAGCCTTCGTCGGCAGCGTCAGATGTGTATAAGAGACAGTTCTTACAGGTTTCACAAAGATTGCTCTTCTGTCTTTAATTTTCTTCTCTATCTACCATTTCAGCCTTGGAATAGGAAATCCAATAAGAATGAAACTACTTAATGAGGTCATACCTGATGAAAAGAGAGCAAGTATTTTATCCTTTCTTTCTCTTATAGAGGGGGGAGGAGAGGGGCTATCAGGATTCATGTGGGGAGGTCTATCAAGAGCTTTTCCTTTAAACATAATTTTTTCATTAGTATCAATACCCATACTTTTGTCTTTTATCCTTTCCTTAAAATTAAAAGACTGAGTTTTTATCATTAATTAGAGGGGGGTGTCCCCCTCTAATTAAAATCCAAATTTTACATTCACTGTTACGGTAATGTTTTGACTTCCGGTAAATATTGGCGGGGTTGTTTCAACTCTTAAATTCATATCTTTTCCAGCCCACGAAGGAAAGGATACATCTGACACACTTATCTCGATTACAGTTTTTATTGTTTCGTTTACGGCAGCAAGGGCTGTCTCTGCTTTCTCCTTCGCATCTTCCATGGCAAGGGTGATTGCTTGAAGTTTGAGATCTTTTTTGTTCAATACATCAAATGTTATTCCAGATATCACATTTGCACCATTTTCTGTAGCTGCATCAATAACTTCGCCAATAAAAGTAGTATCAAGATCTCCCTGCTCATTTTTCTGAGTAATTCTTACCCTGACAATATTCCTTAGCCTGTAGCCTGTAAGCACCGGTGGTTCATTTTGAGGGTATGTGTAAACAGGTGTCAAAGAATACTCAACTGTTTCAAAATCTTCATCACTAAACTCAATGTTTTTAATAGCAGTAATAATATTATTCATAAGCGTTGCTCCCTGTTCACTAACTTCCCTTGCTGTTTTACCCTGAATTTCAACACCAAGACTTACATAGCAGACATCAGGCTTCACACTGATAACACCGTGACCTGTAACTGATATTATATTTTCAGAAGTTGTTCTATCTCCAGGAATTGCCTCATTACCTCCAAAACTTACTCCAAATAGCCCGACTGATAGTATTAAAACACTAATCACAAATAGAGCTAAGTTTTTATTCATTTTTCACCTCCTATCAATTTGAACACTCAAATTTTAAAAAAGTTTCAATATGGCGGAGAAGAGAATGAAACAACCTTCTCCTTCTCTGTATCTACAATTATTTTCCATTCTCTCTCCGAACTTTTAAGGATTATGTAAAACAAACTATTCTCAATTTTGCCGCTTTCAATTATCTCCCCTTCCTCTAGTAGGAAACCAACCTTTGAATCATTTTTTATAATCTCTTCTATTCTGTCAAACATAGAGGAGGCAATTCTTTCTCCATATTCCTCGTCTCTCAGAATAGGAACCTCCTCTCCATATGAAATTTTTATGAACTTCTCATCAGCTTTAACAACTTTTAGACCAGATTCGTAAATAAGGATCTCTTTGCCACCCTGTTCTTTTACATTGATAAGCCTGTCATTTCTTGTAAGGTCATCCAATAGTGGCGAGGTACTAACCTTTTGTGTAACATTAACTTCCTCTCTTTTTGTGATATCTTTGTTTAATCTTGGGTAGAAAGTAAGATAAAGAGGAATAGCTAAAAGAATTAACAGCGAAACTACAATGGAAATTTTGAATAAAGGAGTTAAAATAAATCTCTTCTTACTTTTATATTTTTCCATAAGTGTAAGGTAAAGCTTTCTTTTAAACTCCTCGTCCTCTATTGTATCTAATTTAAGTTCATTCAATTCCTTTTCAAACTTTTCCATCTCACTCATTTAAACCAAACTCCTTTGAAAAAGTTTCGTCTTTTTCTATCTCCTCCTTCAATTTTTTTATACCTCTTCTAAGAAGCGTCTTTACAGTATTCTCATTTTTATTTAAAACTTCTGCTATTTCCTTTATCTTCATCTTTTCAAAGTATTTTAAAGAAATAACTGTTTGATATTTCAAGGGAAGCTTGAGGAGGAGCCTTTGAATTATTAAGAATTTTCTTTTTTTATCATCTGACGAATAATCTTTAAAAACATTTCTCATATCTCCCATTAAAATAATCTTTCTTTTCTTCTTTACATAATCATTAACCTCATTTATTGCTATTCGCATAAGGTATGATGAATATGGAATACCTCTATCCTTATAGGTTGAAATTGATGAGATGGCTTTTAAAAAAACTTCCTGTGTTATCTCCTCTGCATCCCCTCTATCTCCTATTCTTCTAAAGACATAATTTAGTATGAGGGAGAAATATTCGTTAAATAAAATGCCGAAGGCTTCTTTATCGTACTTAGCCCTCTCAACAAGAATTTTTTCCTTATCTCTATCCATTAAATGTATTATAGCAGACCGAGAATGCTCAAAATTTCCTTTTTAAGTTTGGAGTAAGGATATGCCCCTACCAATGCTCCATAAACTCTCCCATCTTTAAAAATGAGGAGAGTTGGAAGATTCATAACTTCATACTTTGTGGCTATATCTGAATTCTTTTCAACATCAAGGGCAACAAACTTTATTTTTCCATCATACTCCTTTGCCAACCTTTCAAGGTGAGGTTTTATCACATCACAGGGATGACACCAATCTGCCCAGAAATCCACAACTACAGGAACCTTCTCCTCAAGAACTTCTTTATTAAAATTCTCCGTGTTAACTTCCTTCATCCTCATGTAAATTACATTACCATTAAATTAAAAAATTTCAATAAAATTAAAAATGTAACTTTAGTTCTCTAACAAATTTAAAGACTTCTTTTATCTCTAAGCTGAATTCTCAGCTTATTTGTCTTTGTATCTAAAAAGTGGTAAGATTATAAGTGAAAGTTTTTTTCAATTAGGAGGTAAGATGGCATATACTGTAATTAAAGATAAATGTATAGGATGCAGAATTTGCGAAAAGATTTGTCCTGTGAATGCCATAGTGGTGGCTGGAAAAAAGGCAGAAATAAATCCTTCGTTATGTACTGATTGTGGGATCTGTGCAGAAAGGTGTCCTGTTAATGCAATTACTGCAGGCATGCCTCTTGAAAAGGTGAAAAACTTACCTGAAAATATTCAGGAAGGAAGACCAGAAAGCTATAAAATACAACCAAGACCCATGTATGGTTTTAATGGTGGTAGAGGCATGGGTTATGGAAGAGGAATGGGAAGGAGGATAGGTATGGGAATGAGAGGTCAAGGAAGAGGAATGGGGGGTGGAAGAGGAATGGGAAAAGGTGGCATGGGAAGAGGAAGAGGTCAGGGTGGAGGTCTTGGAAGAGGACCTTCAGGGTACTGTGTTTGTCCAAGCTGTGGCACAAGGGTACCTCACGAACCCGGTGTTCCATGCACCTCAATGAAATGTCCAAAATGTGGAGCAACAATGGTTAGAGAATAATGAAGATAAGAATAGCTGTAGATGACCTTTCTGGAAAAAGAGGTTGCTTGTCTGAACATGGACTCTCTCTGCTTATAGAGAGAGGTGATAAAAAAATTCTATTTGACACGGGTTTTGGCTTTTCTTTATTAAAAAATCTTGAGAGGTTAAATGTTAAACCGGATGAAATCTCCTATGTAATTTTGTCTCATGGACACGATGATCATACAGGGGGACTTTTGTCTTTTCTTAAAAATAGGACTAAGGAAGTAGAAGTATATGCACATCCAGACATTTTTATCGGGAAGTATAAAGACAGAGGCAAAAGAAAAGGTTACATTGGAATACCTGAAAAAAGAGAAACTTATGAAAAGCACGGAGGAAGATTTAACCTGAAAAGAGAATTCTTTGAAATAGAAGAAGGCCTTTACTTTTCTGGACAGATTGAGAGAATAAACAACTTTATGGACGAAACACTGATGATAAAAGACGGAAATACGTTCATTGTAGATCCTATCTACGACGATATAAGCATAGGAATTAAAACAGAATCAGGAATTTTTATAGTAACTGGATGTAATCATTCTGGTCTTTTGAACACATTAAGCCATTTTTATAACCACCTGAACTTACCAATAATCGGGGTACTTGGCGGGCTTCACCTGTTAAACTTTGAAGATAGAATAAAAGATGCAATAGATGGGATTAAAAAATTTGACTTAAAGAAAATATACCCATTGCACTGTACAGGAACATATGGGAAATGCAGACTTCTTTACGAATTTGGGGATAAGGTAAAATTGCTTAGAACCTGTGATGAGATAGAAATTTAATATAATATGAATTCAAAGCCTCTTATTATAGCCCATAGAGGTGCATCAAGATACGCACCGGAGAATACAATACCTGCCTTCAAGCTGGCAGAGGAAATGAAAGCCGACTTTATAGAACTTGATATCCATATGACAAAAGACGGAGAACTTGTAGTACTTCATCCTTTCCTTATAAGAAATATGAAAATCAAGGAACTAACACTTAAAGAAATTCAGAGTATAGATGTTGGAATCCTTCTTTCCTTTAACCACAAAAGCACATATATACCAACCCTTAAAGAGGTTCTAAAAGAAACAAACTTAAAGGTAAACATAGAGATAAAAGGAAATGAAAGAATATATCCAGGAATTGTGGATAAGCTGCTTAAAGTTATAGAAAAGTATCCAATAGAAAGATTCATTTTTTCCTCTTTTGATTTTAATATTCTGAGAGAGCTAAAGAAAAAGAGAGAAGGGGCGGTAGTTGAAGGTCTGTGTTTTTCTCCTTATGGTAAATCATTTCCTTCATTTCTATCAGGAGTTAACCCATACTTTGTATTCGTCAATAAAAGAATGGTAGACAGGATGCACTCCAGGAAATTAACTGTAAAGCCATACACAGTGAACAATCCTTTCATTATGAAGAGGTTTATAAAAATGGGAGTGGATGGTATATTCACAGATATTCCTGATGTTTTAAGGAAAGTCATAGAATCTCAAAAACACTAATGCCATTTATGTAAGTAGCGATAACTTTTGCATTGAGAGAAAGCGGATCAGCATCAAAGATGATAAAATCAGCTGCTTTTCCTTCCTTTATACTTCCAAGCCTTGTCTCTTCACCTACGCTTATTGCACCATTAATTGTGTATGCCCTGAATGCCTCTTTCACAGTAATGGCCTCTTCGGGATAAAAGAACTTTCCACCTGCTTTTCTCTCAATACTTACCTTTATTCCTTTTAATGGTTCAGGGTCTTCAATGGGGGCATCAGAACCAAAGGAAACAACAGAGCCAGAATTCATTAAACTTTTTATAGGGTACGTCCATCTACCTCTTTTACCAAGATACTTTTCAATCTTCTCCACATCAAGATAGATGTGAGAAGGCTGGATAGAAAGGTATGGCTTTATGCTTCTTATCCTCTCTATAAGGGATTCTGAGAGGATCTGAGCATGTTCAATTCTGTGGTGAAGATTTCTTTTCTTCCATAATTTCTCGAAGACAGATAGTATAATCTCGTTTGCCATATCCCCTATAGAGTGAATCCACAGAACAAGGTTGTTATCCTCTATCCTCTTAAATATCTCCTCAAGCTCACCATCATCAAAATAGATAAGGCCTCTATTCTTTTTTTCATCTTCAAATCCTTCCTTCATAAAGCAGGTTTTTGAGCCAAGAGAACCATCAAGAAAGACTTTAACACCACCTATTTTTAAAAACTCATCACCAAAGAAACTTCTTAAACCAAGAGAAATTAAAGAATCAAGTTTTTCAAGGGGTATGGAAGAAAAAATCCTCAATTTAAACTTACCTTCAATAAGAACAGGGAGTATATCTCCATCCATATTACAAACAGAGGTTATACCAAGAGAGTGGAGTTTCTTTATACCTTCGTTTATAATCTCTTTTTCAGAATACAAGGAATCCTGTAACTTCACAAGTTCCATTGCTCTATCTCTTAAAACTCCATTAGGGTTTCCTTCTTCATCTCTCTCTATCTTTCCACCCTGAGGATCAGGAGTATCTTTATCTATGTTAAATTTCTTTAAAACAAGGGAATTTACCCAGAGAGAGTGACCATCCCTTCTCTTTAGAATTACAAATCTATCAGGAAAAATCTCATCAAGTATCCTTTTGTCTGGTTTTACCTTCCACTTCTCATCATCCCATCCAAAACCATAGACAACCCCTCCCTTGGGCTTAAAGCTTTTTAAAACCTTTTTAACCTCTTCCATTGACTGGATACCTGATAGATTTAGTTCAAAAAGCGTTTTTGAATAGGAGAGAAGGTGTATGTGGGAATCAAAAAATCCGGGAAAAACAAAATTTCCTTTAAGGTCTACTTCTTTATTAAAATTAATTCCAATGGGTTCATGGTTACCAACATATTCAAAAACTCCGTCTTTTACAGACATGAATTTGTAAAGTTTGAAATCCTCTCCATAAATATTTCCATTCTTAAAAAGAATCCTCATCTTCTTTTAATATATCTATTCTTATAGAATTCTCTTAATTTTTTAACCTCTTCATGGGATAAAATCTTTGGTTCTCCAATTAAGTGAGAGAGAATAAAAATTTCTGCTCCTCTCTCAACAAGTGTTGCAACTTTAAAAGCTTCTTTTAATGTATCCCCAACGGTCACAAGTCCATGATTTCTTATTATGGCAGCCTGTTTGTCTTTAAGACGCCTTACAACCTCAAGAGCAAGCCCCTTAGTTCCAGGTGGGACATAGTCTGTAACTTCCACATCGCCACCTATTCCCTGTGCCATGTCCTCTGTTAAAGGAGGAATTGGGATTCCCACTACAGAGAATACACCTGAATATACAGCATGGATATGAAGAATACCACCTACATCCTTCCTACTCTTGTATATCTCCATATGTAAAAACTTCTCAGTGGAAGGTTTTTTACCAGAAATTATATTCCCCTTAAGATCCATAACAACAAGATCTTCTCCTTTCATATCCTCATACTCCATTGCAGAAGGTGTTATCAGAAACTTATCATTCTCCACTTTCATACTCAAATTCCCCCAGGTCCCAACTGTTAATTTGTATTCTAAAATTTTACCCACAATTTTCATAAATTCTTCTCTTTCCTTTATATACTCCATCGTCAACCTCACAAAATATAGGTTAAAAAGAATATAAAATATATCAGGACACTGAAAAGGAGGGTTTTCTTCCAGTTTAGATTGTACATATACTTAATTCCAATGAGCGTATATATAAAAAGAAGAGCTCTTGGGGGAAAGTAAAAGAAAAAAAGTACCCTTGATAGAGTGGTTGCATATTTTTGAAATGTAAAGAAGTAGATTAAAGGATAAGAGAGGGAGAGAAATTTATACTGGAGAAAATAAAACAGGATAACAAAGAGAGTAAATGAGGGAAGAGAGATTAATAATCCATCCTCTATGGATTCAAACAACTTCCTTTCAACACCAAAGATTTTCGCAAAGACCTTAATAAAAAGGGAAAGAAACACAAAAAATACAAGATTAAATAGTATCTGTATGACAATGCCAATGCTTACCTCTCGAGAGGATCCAAAGAGATTTCTTCCAGAGAAATAGAGTAAAATAAAAAGAACAACATAAATAGGAATTATAAACCAAAGATAATTTTTTTCTTTTCTCTCCTCAAAGAATTTTTTCGGATTAATAAAGAGGAATAGTATATCCATTATGGATGCTCCTTTGCAAGTTGTGGATGTTTTTTAGCTTCTCCTGCACCAAATATAGCATACTTTGCACCAAGAGGACCAATTATTTCGAACAAGACTACAGTCGAAAGTACAATTGTTGTTATATAGGAAAGCTCTGGAAAGAGATTTTTTATAAACACAGCAAAACCAATAGCAACTCCTGCCTGAGGGAGCATTGCAAAACCAAGATATTTCTGGACCTTCTTTGGTGCACCTGCAAAAAATGCTCCTATTCTTGAGCCAAATATTTTACCAAGACCTCTAAGAACGACATAACCAATTCCCATGAGACCCAACTTCGGGAGCAGCGCCACGTCCAAATCTGAACCAGAAAGTACAAAGAAGAAAAGGAGAATTGGAGAAACCCAATCCTCTGCTCCACTAAATACCCTTCCTGCATTTATACTAAAGTTTGCAAAGACAGCACCGAGAGCCATGTTTGATAGGAGGGGAGAGAAATGGAATTGTCTTGAAAGTCCACCAGTTATAAGTATAAAGGAAATTGCAAGAATAAGAGAATTCTCTTTGGTTCTCATAAATCTTTCTATATATGTAAGTAGAAATCCCATAACTGCACCTATTACAAGGGAAAGAGTAATCTCTTTAACAGGAGCAAGGATAGCCTCCCCAATGCTTAACCCTCCACCCTTAAGAAGAACCCTTACGATAACAACCGCTACATCAAAGAGAATAATTCCAACAGCATCATCAAAGGTAACAGCCATGAGAAGATAGTTTGTTAAAGTTCCTCTTGCTCTGTACTCTCTTACCACCATAAATGTAGCTGCAGGTGCTGTTGCTGCTGCACATGCACCAAGAAGAAGGGAAATTGGAACCGGGTGTTTCACATATAAGATCCCTGTGGTGGTAAGTATCAGGAAGCCTCCACCAACTATTACCGTCGTCAATGTTGATTCGAGAAGGGATACAAGTATTCCTTTGCTTCCTATTTCAACTATGTTCTTCCATCTGAAAGTATCACCAATCAGAAAAGCTATAAATCCCAAAGCAACAACACTAATTATCTCCTCCCATCTCACTATGGAAGGGGAAACAATATTTGCCATACTTCTACCAAGAAAAGCACCAACAACTATATAGCTTAAAACCTTTGGAAGTTTGAATTTACCAAGAAGCCATGCAGCAAGAACTCCTGCAAGAATTATGATACCTGAGTCAAGCACTACATCCATACTATTTTTCTCCCATCTGATTCTTGGTTATGGGATTGGCGAGACCATACATATGAAGTACAGGTAAGACAAACATTATACCTGTCCCAGGTCTATCAATATCTCCGACAACATCAAAAACTACATCAATGGCGTCTCTAAGGGTTTTTTCTGTTCTTATAACTGAAAAGATTGTAAAGTTATTTACTCTTTGCTGAGCTCCTGAAAGGACTTTTCTAAAAGTTGTGAAAATTGGAATCTCCTGACTTAAGAGTCTACCCATACCCTGAGTTTCAATTACAGTTGCGCCTCTCACATCTACCTCTATAAATCTTTCAAGAATCTCTTTAACATGGCTTTCATGGTTTAAAACTACAACAAGTAGATACATATTACCTCCTTTCAGTGAAATTATATAACAAATTTTAAACGTTGGTCTCTTTTGCTCTTATTAAGGCGGTTTTAACAAGGGGAGGAGCGATTAACTCATTTATTATAACTGAAGCAAGAACACCATTTATCATTATTATTCCAACATCTTTAATCTCTGGAAGCTCAAGGACAAGAAGTATTAAACCAATGGTTACACCTGCCTTTGGAAGTAATCCAAGTCCAATATACCTTCTTATTGTAGAACTTGCACCAGAAAATAAAGCTCCAAGATAAGAACCTATATATTTTCCAGAGAACCTTGAAACAACTATTATTAATGAGAGTATGCCTGCAGATTCCAGAGTCTGCACTTCGAAATGTGCTCCTGCCAGTGTGAAGAAAAGTACAAATAATAACTCTTCAATCTCCTCAATTGTCTTAAAATATTTATCCGAGAGCTTAAATGTGTTTGCCACAAAGAAACCGAATATCATGTTGGAAAGGAGATATGATGTTCCAAGAACATTGGACAAACCTGTACAGAAAAATATGGATCCAATAACAAAAAGAAGAAGAGTGGCATCTGTTCTAAAGTATTTAATAATTTTCTCACTTAAGAATCCAACAAAAACACCTATTAAAACGGCAGCTCCTATATCAACAAGACTTCCACTCACCTCAGTCCAGAGAGATACAGCTTCTGAGCTCACCATGCTTTTCGCAATAGCGATAGAAATAGATGTCGCTATGATGGCTACAGCATCATCAAGTATAACCACAGAGAGAAGAGTAGAAGTTAAGGGGCCTTTTGCTCTAAATTCATGGATTATTGCAACTATTGCGGCAGGTGCAGTTGGAAGAGACACTGCACCCAGAGTGAGAGCCATTATAAATAATTCTTTTTTACCTACCGGGACTATTAATGGAAATAAAAAATATACAAGACTACCTACGAGAAGCCATGCTCCAAGAGCTTGAGCTATGGTTATCCAGAAAACAGATTTCCCTAATCTCTTTACAGTCTCTATGCGGAGATCTCCCCCTGCTATAAAACCTATAACAGAGAGTGCTATTTCTGTAACTATTCCCATTCCTTTAATCCTTTCAGGAAGCGTAAAACCAAAAAGTGAAGGACTGAAGAGAACACCTAACAGAATATAACCTGTTATTTTAGGGAGACCTAATTTTTCAGCTAAAATTCCGGAAAAATAACCCCCTATTATAAAAATACCAAGGATAAGGTAAATATTCTCCATGTAACTATTATATGCTTTTTATAAAAATAAAAAAGCCCCTGATCTCTCAGGGGCTTTAAATGTCCTTAAAATCAGGCTTAAATTAGTATTCTGGTGGCATAGGTGGAGTCTGAGGTTTCTCCTTCTCTGGAATCTCAGCAACAGCTGCCTCAGTGGTTAGAAGTAAAGATGCAATGGACTCTGCATTCTGGAGAGCAGACCTTGTAACCTTTGCAGGATCAATAATTCCTGCTTTTATAAGATTCTCTATTTTGTGAGTTATGGCATTAAAACCTACTCCATCTTCTGTCTCTTTGACTTTTTCAACTATCATTACACCCTTTTCTCCTGCGTTATCTGCAATGAGCTTCATTGGTTCCTCAAGGGCCTTCTTTACTATATTTACTCCTGCCATATAGTCAGTGTCATCATTCTTTATAGAATCAAGAGCCTTTTGAGCATTTACATAGACTACTCCTCCGCCAGGGACAACTCCTTCCTCCACTGCTGCTTTTGTAGCAGAAACAGCATCTTCAACTCTGTGCTTTCTCTCTTTCATCTCTGTTTCTGTTGCTGCTCCAACCTTTATTATGGCAACACCACCGGAGAGTTTTGCAAGTCTCTCCTGAAGTTTCTCTCTATCATAATCAGATTTTGTCTCTTCAATTTGCTTCTTTATCTGAGCAATTCTTGCCTCAATATCCTTCTTATCTCCTTTCCCACCAACAATGGTTGTGTTCTCTTTATCAACTTTAACCTTGTCTGCTCTTCCAAGCATATCAAGGGTAACATTTTCAAATTTTATACCAAGATCCTGAGAAATGACCTGACCACCGGTCAATATAGCAATGTCTCTGAGCATCTCTTTTCTTCTGTCACCAAAACCTGGTGCCTTAACTGCACAACACTGGAATGTTCCCCTTACTTTGTTTACCACAAGGGTTGCAAGTGCTTCACCTTCAACATCCTCTGCAATTACGAGGAATGGTTTTCCTGTCTGAACAATCTTTTCAAGCAATGGAAGGAATTCCTGAACAGATGAAATTTTCTTGTCAGTAATAACTATGTATGGCTCTTTAAGTTCCACTTCCATCTTCTCAGCATCTGTTATAAAGTATGGAGAGATGTAGCCTCTATCAAACTGCATTCCCTCAACAACTTCCACCTTTATATCAAGTCCCTGCCACTCTTCAACTGTGATAACTCCGTCTTTACCAACCTTATCCATTGCATTGGCTATAGCCTCTCCAATTCTCTCGTCCTTTGAAGAAACTGTCGCTACTTCTGCAATGGTTTTCTTATCATCAACCTTCTTTGCTGTTTTCTTTATATACTCTACAACTTTAGTTACTGCCTCATCCATTCCCTTCTTAAGCATTACAGGATTTGCACCAGCAGATACAAGTTTAAGTCCCTGATGAACCATGGACTGAGCAAGCACTGTTGCAGTAGTGGTTCCATCTCCAGCAACATCGTTGGTCTTTGAGGCAACTTCCTTCAAGAGCTGCGCACCAAGATTTTCAAATGGATCCTTAAGCTCAATTTCTTTAGCAATGGAAACTCCATCATCTGAAACTATAGGAGAACCAAATTTTCTCTCAAGAACAACATGTCTTGCTGTAGGCCCAAGTGTCACCTTGACTGTATCTGCAACTTTATCCACACCGTCAAGGAGTTTCTTTCTTGCGTCTTCATTATAAATAATATTTTTTGCTGCCATTTCTTCACCTCCTTAAAATTACTCCAGAATGGCTAAAATATCCCTCTGAGAGAGAATTAAATACTCTTTATCATCAATCTTTACCTCAGTTCCAGCATATTTTGAATAGATAACTGTATCCCCCTCTTTAACTTCCATGGGGCTTCTTTCACCATTATCAAGAATCTTACCTGGTCCTACTGCTACAACTTTTCCTTTTTGGGGTTTTTCCTTGGCAGTATCAGGCAAAACAATGCCAGATTTTGTAACTTCTTCTTCCTTCTCAGGCTCAACAACAATCTTGTCACCAATTGGTTTGAGATTCATACTTTCACCTCCTTTTTTAGCACTTAAAGGTTGTGAGTGCTAATTTCAAATTAAATTATACAAACGATTGTATTTTTGTCAAGAGAATAATATAATATAATATGCTTATGAACTACTTTATTCTAATTATTTTTTCATATATTTTAGGTTCTATCCCCTTTGCATACATCATAGCAAGGTTTGTAAAAGGCATAGATATAAGGGAAGTTGGGAGCATGAATCCAGGAGCAGCAAATGTGTTTCGTGAAGTTTCACCATTCTGGGGAATAACAACATTTATTCTGGATTTTTCAAAAGGTTTTCTCCCTCCCTTTCTTGCTTCTTTTTTTGGTTTTCTCCCTATTATAATAATACTCTCCGGCATATTCTCAGTAGCTGGTCATAACTGGTCAATGTTTCTTGGATTAAAAGGAGGAGGTGGGCTGTCCACAAGCCTTGGAGCAGCTTTCGCTATTCTTCCTTTGCAGAGTATAATTGTTGCAGTTATATTCCTCACTCTATTTTTCTTTGGAAAAATAAGAAAAAGGGGGATACTGAAAGGTCTCACTCCTCTCGTAGGAGCAGGTGTCGTTTCTTACTTTTTAGCATTTGTTGTGCTTATGATATTTAGAGAAAACCTATATACATATTTATTCTTAATATTTCTTCTCATGGTTCAGGGCATTAGACATTTCAAAAATATTGTAAAATGGTTAAGAGAGAGAAAGATATGAAAGTTGTAAGATTCTACGGTAGCAGAGACATACGAATAGAGGAAGAAGAAAAGAGAGACTTAACGGAGGATGAGGTAAGAGTAAAAATTCTCTGGTGCGGAATATGTGATTCTGATGTTTTAGAGTTTATAAGTGGTCCAACCCTTTATAAGAAGGATAAGCCTATCATACCAGGACATGAATGTGGGGGTGTGGTGATTGAGAAGGGAGAAAAAGTAGAGAAAGTGGAAGAGGGGGATAAAGTTTATATGTCCCCTCTAATTTATTGTGGAGAGTGCAAAAATTGCAATAGAGGTAGAGAAAATATCTGTTATAACGGTGGGTATCTCGGATTTACTGAAGATGGAGGATTCAGAGAAGAGATAATACTGAAGGAAAGAAATCTATACCGTGCAGACCCTGATATAAAACCACATATCCTGCCATTTGCTCAAGAGGTTGCTGTGAGTGTTCATGCCTCCCTAAAGGGCATTGGAGAAAAATTCCTAGTAGTGGGAAACAACTCCACTAGTTTGATTCTCTCCCAGATCTTAAAAGACATGGGGGGAGATGTACACATTTCTATGCTTGAAAGAGGAGGCAGAGACATCATAGAAAAGTTTGGATTTAAACTATTTGATGAGGAAAATGAGGACGAAAAATTTGACACAGTGTTTGATGTGGTAGACTCTGGACCAGAGATCGGCATGGGAAAAGATCCACTCTCTTTTTCTCTCTCTCATGTAGATAGAGGTGGAAAGCTGGTAGTGGTTGGAATACACACACTCCCCGTGAGTCTTAACTTTCTTGATATACTCTCCAGAGAGCTTGACATTGATACATCCTACGAATATACTCCTCTCGATTTTGAAAGAGCGATAGATTTAATAGAATCGGAAAAGATAGTGGTTGAACCCCTTATCACCAAAAAGATACTTCTTAAGGATATTGAGGAAGAAGGCTTTGTAGAACTCGAGACAAACAAAAAGGAACAGGTAAAAATCCTGGTTACCCCCTTTGAGGAAGTGCTAAATGAATCCTGAACTTGATTTCTATTTAAATAGACTTTTATACGTATTAAAGAACAACCTGAAACTTGATTATATCTCTCTGGATATACGGGGTAAGATATATAAAATAGGTTTAAAAAATGATGAGCTGGACTTAGAGGAATTTCATATAAGAAATAAAAATAAACCCATTGGAAAACTTGTGATTTCAAAAAAAACCAAGATTACGCCTAACCAAAGATTAACAATAAATAATTGTATTTCCTTTATAAAACATCTCATTTTGGCAGGAAAGGAAATGGAGGTCTGGAATTCCATAGAAAGAATTAGAGATGCTGGAGAAAAAATATTGGAACTTTTTTCTCTTGACATTGGGATAGAGACTCTTTTGAATGTTACAGCCAAACATTTTTCAAACATAACAGATGGAATAAAGCTTGTTAAAATACAATTTAAATCTGGAGAAGATGATTTCACAGGTTCCTTTGGAGACGAAGATTTCGCATCAGAAAGTGACAATATCTTATCCTTGTCTCATATCGAAGAAGAAACAGGGAGATTTACGAAGATAAATCTATATTTTGAAAAAAATGAGAATCTCGAAGAAGGGGAAGGTATTATATCCCCTCTAAGTTTCCTAACGCATGTAATACATTCGAATATAAAAGAATTTCTGTCTGAAAAGAAACTCAAAAGACTGAGTGACGACATAATAAAAATTCTCATAGAATCCCTTGAAGCAAAGGATCCCTTTACAAAGGGTCATAGTAATGGAGTTGCCTTTTACGCAACAAAAATAGCAGAAAGGATGGGGTTTAGTAAGGACAAGATAGAAAAGATAAGAATTGCCGCTTTGTTTCACGATATTGGAAAGATAGCCATAAGCGACAGAATTCTTAACAAAGCCTCCCAGCTTTCTCCAGTAGACTATGAAGAGATTAAAAAACATCCTGAATGGAGTTATAGAATCCTGTCAAAAGTTGAATCTTTTGAAGAAATTGCTAAATGGACAAGGTTTCATCACGAGAAAATAGATGGTTCTGGATACCCCTTTGGAATAAAAGGGAATGAAATCCCAATTGAATCTCAAATAATTGCAATCTCTGATACTATAGAGTCTATGATAGCCGGGAGACCCTATTCAGAGAGAAGAAAGAGAGAAGAAATAATAGAAGAGATTGAAAAGTTTTCTGGAAAATACTGGAGAGAGGATATTGCAATAATAGCCATTAGCATTCTTAAAGAGGAGGAGAAGAATGTTAAAGAGTATCTCTTTGAAAACACATAAAAGAGTAGAGGCAATAGACATCACAGATGAAATATCAAAGTTAGTCAAAGAGTCTGGTGTTGAAAGAGGGATTTGTATTGTTTTTGTTCCACACACTACGGCCTCTATAACCATAAATGAAAATGCTGACCCCTCTGTAATAAGAGATATTCTGAGTACACTCTCTGAACTTATACCCTATAATAAAACTTATACACATCTTGAGGGAAACGCTGATGCTCATATCAAATCTTCAATAACAGGCTCATCCAGAGAAATAATTATAGAGAGCGGAAAACTTCTTCTTGGAACATGGCAGGGTGTATTCTTTCTTGAATTTGATGGGCCGAGGACAAGGAAAGTTTTTGTAAAGGTGATAAAGGGATGAAAAAATGCTATGTGATTATAGGAAGAGGGGACATTCCCACAGATTTCCCAAGAAAAGAGCTGGGAGAGTATTTTACTCTCAAAGCAAAAATTATAAGTGGTGAAATTCTATCTAAAGAGGAGTCAGATAGATTTGAAGAACTTAATGAATCATTGAGAAAGTGGAAGAGAAATAACAGAAACGATGAGTACTGGGAGGGATTTTTTGATGTAATCTCCCATATTATGAGAAATGCAGGAACATCAGTCTATTTTGGTTTTTATGATTATTGCTCTCCGTCCATAACTGAAGCAATTGATAGGGCAGTTAAGAATGGATGCAAAAAGATAATACTTGTTCCAGCCATGCTTATTCCAGGAGATAGAATATGTGAACTGGAAATAAAAGAGAGAGTGGAATTTTCCAAGATTTTATATCCTGAAGCAGAAATTATATATGCATGGCCATATCCAGAAGAGGAGGTGGCAAACTTCATAATAAAACAGATAGAGCGGTTCGATAAATGATAGTTAAAGTTATCTCTTTTTTAATAATAATACTCATTGGTTTTATATTAAAGAGGATTGGTTTTTTTAATGAGAAGGATGGAGATCTTCTTAAAAAAATCATATTCAACATATCTTTGCCAGCCCTTATATTTGTCTCTCTAACCTCTTCAAAATTTGAAGGGAATTTCTACCTTCTGTTTATTATGGTTCCCCTGGCTATAATTATTCAGGTGTCTCTTCTATTTATTACGGGACTTCTATTAAAGGGGGATAAGAAACTGAGAGCATCGATTATACTCTCAGGACTTATGGGCAATACTGCTTTTTTGGGTTATCCTCTCATAGAACATGTTTTAGGAAACACTGCATTGCCTTATGGTATACTTTTTGATCAGATAAACTTCTACTTCTTTTTAATATTTCTCTTTCCCATTATTGCCCACATTGGAGGAGGAGACAGAGGGGGAGTTAAGAAATTCTTTATATCACCGCCATTCTTCGCATTCATAACAGGTTTAATCATGAGAAACTTCAATATACCTGTTTTAATCATGGAACCACTGATATTATTAAAGCATACTATAAGCCCCCTTGTTATGCTTTATCTTGGTATAAACCTTGAGCTCAACATAAAACCAAGGGAATTAAAATATCTTTTACCCGTAGCTGTTTTTAAGCTTTTGGTGTTTCCCTTCATTATACTTTCAATTTCTCTCCTTTTGAAGTTAGAATCCTTTATACTTAAACCTGCACTGCTTCAGGGGATGATGCCAACAATGATGGCATCAACAATCTTCGGGGTAGAAATGGGACTCGATAAGAAGTTACTTACCAAGGGGGTCGCCTTTACAACAATACTGTCACCTTTAACTCTTACATTGCTGAGTAATATACTTCTATAGCCTTATGTTATAATTTTTCCTGTAAGGATATAAAAAAGGAGGAATAAATGGAGAGAGTAAAAGAAGAAATAATAAGATTCCTTTCAAGAGGAGGAAATGATTTCTGGAACATCATATCCTTTTCAAACTATTCTGCAAAAGAAGTGATAGAAGCCATAGGAATATTAACAAAAGAGGGAATAATAGAGGAGAGAAATGAGAAATTTTATGTAAAGGATTCTATACCAGAAATTGCCTTCGCTTCTTATAGATGCAGCGAATGCAAAGGAAGAGGGGTGGTTGACAGAAAAAACCAGTGGAAAGATCTAATTAAGGAATATGACAACATTGCAAAGGAAAGACCAAAACCTACAACTTTATACGATCAAGGCATTGTCGATTCTGACACTGCCCTTGCAAGAATGCTTTATATGCTGGAGAGGGGAGATATATATAAGAAAAAGATACTTATACTTGGTGATGATGATCTTATGGGGATTCTATTTGCATTATCAAAACTCCCGGAAGAAATAGTAGTACTTGAGGTTGATGAACGGCTTGTAAATTTCATAAATAAAGTTACCAAAGAGAGGAAATTAAACAAACTTAAAGCTATAAGATACGATGCAAGGTGGGAAATACCAGAGGAATTAAAAGGAAAATTTGATGTATTTTTCACAGATCCTGTTGAAACGGTAAAAGGAATAGAGCTGTTTATCTCGAGACTTCTTGAAGGAGTAAAAGGGACAGGGAGTTCTGGCTATTTTGGACTAACAACCATAGAATCGGATATGAAAAAGTGGCATGCAATTGAGAAGTCTCTTCTTGAAATGAACCTTGTTATAACAGATGTTGTAAGAAAATTCTCCTACTACATTCTTGGAGAGGGTGACATACTGGAGAGTGACTTACCTATAATAAAGGAAAATCCTTTCAAATTAGGGAACCCTAAAACTTTGTGGTACAATTCCCACCTATTCAGGGTAGAACTTGTTGGAGAAAAAGTAATAAAAATCAAAGGAGAGGTGGACTGGGAAAGAGACCTCTACTTTGATGAATACACATATGTAGTGAACCCATGAAAAACGAAGTTCTTTTAAGGCCTGTCTGGGCTGAAATAAATCTTGATAACCTTAAAAAGAACTATAAAACAGTTAGAAAAATAATAGGAAAAAGAAAGCTTATAGCCGTTGTAAAAAGTAATGCCTATGGACATGGTTCTGTAGAAATAGCAAAGGAACTGGAGAATCTTGGAGCAGATTATCTTGCTGTAAGGAACCTTGAGGAGGGAGTAGAGCTAAGAAGTGAGGGCATAGAGAAACCAATACTTATAATGGGATATGTATTTCCAAAACAGGTAAACTACATAGTTGAATTTTCCCTTACACCAACAATTCTTTCCTTTGATTTTGCAGAGGAACTGGAGAAATTCCTTGAAACATACGGGGAAAAAATTAAGGTTCACATAAAAATAGATACAGGAATGGGAAGGTTGGGAATTCCCTATAAAGACTCCGTTGAATTTATAAAAGAAATAAAAAAATTAAAAAATATTGAGATAGAAGGTTTATACTCCCATTTTTCCACAGCTGATGAAGAGGACAAGTCCTTTACAGAAGAGCAATTTAAAAGATTTATGTATGTTGTAGATAAACTTGAAAAAGAAGGAATTGAAATACCACTGAAACACATAGGAAATTCTGCCACCGTAATTGATCTTCCGAAGTTTTCTCTTGATGGAGTAAGAGTTGGAATAATGCTTTATGGATTAAGACCTTCGTCGTTTGTTAGGGAGATAAAACTGCATCCAGTTATGAGTATTAGAGCAAAAATAGTCTTCTTAAAGAGAGTTGATAAGGGAACACCTATAAGTTATGGAAGAAAATTCTATACACAGAGAGAGAGTATTATAGCCACTATCCCTATGGGATATTCTGACGGTTATCCCAGGGCGTTAACAAATATTGGAGAGGTAATTGTAAGGGGAAAACGAGTTAGAGTTGCAGGTAGAGTCTGCATGGGGAAATTTATGATAGATGTAACTGAAATTCCAGACTTAAGAGTTGGAGATGAAGTAACAATCATTGGAAGAGATGGAGAGGAGGAAATTACTGCTACAGAGATAGCAGAAAAACTTGATACAATAAACTACGAGATAGTGTCCAGAATAAGTAAATCTGTGCCAAGAGTGTATATAAAGGAGGGTAAGCCGACAAAGATAGTTTCTTTTCTTGATGGATAACAGGAGGTGAAAGATGAAGAAGAAAACAAAAAACCCTGTAAAAACCTATTTTATTGTGTCTTTGGTTATCATCTTAGCTTTTCTTTTAATTATAACTATTCCACTAATCTTTAAGAAAAATCTATCCTATGAGAAAGCTTTGAACTTGGTGTTTGGAAAAGATGTATCTGTGTATAAAACAAAAGCAGTAAATCTTCCTGAGAAACCAGATATTGGCGCAAGTTTTGATACCATAGTAAATAAGAACAACACCTTTCTTGGAAAAACGACAGTAATTACAATAAAGCATCTTTCTTTGAAGAACAAGAACAACGAAATTAAACTCCTTGTGGCCTTTGACTCCAACGGAAAAATATTAAAAATTCTACCCATGAATGAAATATTAACATCGAGTAATGTGAATTGGGATTCATTCTTTAAAAACTTTGAAGGAAAGGACTACAAAGATCTTCTTGCAAAGCCTGTTCCTCTTCCAGTAGAGGAAGGAGAGGTTTCTGTATTGATTCGGGACAAAATAAAAGAGGTGGCTGCTCTCTCTTATATAGATAATTACGGAGTTACCGCATACAAAAGTCTTAAGTCAAACGAAGAGGAAGAACATAAAATCCTCAGAACAGGTGATAAATTACCTGAATTTGAGACAGTAGACATAGATGGAAATAAAATAAAGAGTAAGGATTTAAAAGGAAAGAAACTCATAATAGTATCAACAAACGCCACATGTGGTTCCTGTATAAGACATACACACGAATTCGATGATATACTCTCCAGATATATAAAGAAAGGAAAGGTTAATTATCTTTTTATATCAGTAACATCCAAAGATAAAACCCTTGAAGAGTATGGAGATTCCAAAAACATAGATTATATGAGAATAGTAATTGATACAAAGAGGGAACTTGTAAAAAAACTTACAATGGAGTTCACTCCAAGGGTCATGTTTGTAGATCCAGATGGAACAATTATGTTCCATGGAAGTCCTACATTTAAAAACATAGAGGAGAAACTCAAGGAATTCCTAGGATTATGAAAAAATATATACTAATAGCCTTTGTCTTTTTATTTTTTTTAATTCCTCAAGTGAAAATTTTCTCACTTAATTCTGATATACTTGTCTATTACTTCTACATAGAAGGCTGTCCAGAATGTGGAAGGGTGGGTCCCTATCTTGAACACCTTGCATTGTCAGATAAGAGGATAAAGATCACAAAGTTTAATATAGCAGAGAAAAAAAATCAGGAGCTTAGAGCAAAACTTGACGAAATATACAGAGTGGATAAAAAAGAGAGGGGGGTTGTTCCAGCAGTTTTTATTGGAAAAACTGCTCTTGTAGGAGAAGAAAAGATAAAGGAGAACCTCTTAAATAGAATCAGGGACTACTCACCTGAGGATACCCAGTTCTTACTTGAAGCAGCTTCATCAAGCATAAGCGGAAGAGAAAAAATCAGAAGATATTTTGAAACATTTGGTCCTTTTATGGTTATGGTGGCAGGGTTAATTGATGGAATAAATCCGTGTGCCTTTGCAGTTTTAATATTCTTTATAACATTTCTACTTACTCAAAAACGGGGTAGGAAAGAAATTCTATTAACCGGTATATCTTTTACACTGGGTGTCTTCCTTGCCTATCTTCTGTCTGGCTTGGGTCTATTCAGGGTAATACTCAAAATTTCCTTTATTGGAATAATCTCAAAAATTATTTATCTTATCTCTGCAATTCTTGTGATAACTCTCTCTCTTTTTTCTTTTGTAGATTATATAAAGATTAAAAAAGGCAAAGGAGAAGAAATTTCTCTTCAATTACCGAAATTTTTTAAAAAGGGGGCAAGGGAGATTATAAAGAAACAACCAAAATCCTCCTTAATCGTAGTTACTGCCTTCCTTGTGGCATTCCCGGTTTCTCTAATAGAATTCTTATGTACAGGACAAACTTATCTACCAACCATAGTCTATATAATTGGAATCCCGGAGCTCAGGGTTAAAGCTCTATTAATGTTTGTGCTTTACAATTTCATGTTTGTTCTACCTTTAATACTTATCTTTACCGGTGTCTACTTTGGTATGTCTAATAGAGATCTTGGAAGATTGATGAGAGAGAATGTAGGGAAGGTGAAACTGGCAACTTCAATCCTCTTTCTTATACTTGGTATATTTCTTATTTATCTATCTCTAAAATCCTTTGGTGTTATAATTTAATGGATGAGAAAGAGAAATATAAAAAGAAAGAGAGATAGTTCAAGACGCTTAGCTTTTGTGTTCCTGCTCATATTTGTTATTGTGGTTCTTGTCTCATTAAGGGTTCTCAATATTAACCTTTTCTCCAGAGGTAATGAATCAGTCAAAATATACTTTTATGAGGAGGATTCTAAAGAACTCGTATGGGAAAGACATACAATCCCAAAATTTTCTCATATAGAGGAAAAAATAAAGAGGATATGTCTTGAAATAGTAAAGGGACCCAGAAATAGTAATCTTTCAAGGGTTGTAGATCCCAATACAAAGATCATGGGTGTTGAAACCAAGGAAGATATAGCTATTGTCTCCTTTTCTGAAGAGATTAAAAATAGAGTACTATCTGGAATATCAGGTGAAGCAGCATCACTCTACTGCATTGTAAACAGTATAGTGGCTAATACACCATTAAGGAAGGTTCAAATTCTAATAAATGACAAACCTGATAATTTCTATTGGGATTCTGTGTCTATATCAGAACCTCTTAATATGCTTACCTCTTCTCTTCCTCAAGGCAGAAAGGCAATTATTTATTTCTTTGACAAAAATACAACCTTCCCGATACTCTATGAGAGTGAAATTCCAGAACCTGAGGATAGAATCAGGTGGGCAAGAATAGTTTTTGATAAATTAAAATCCGGACCTTCTGGAATATATAAAGATTACCTCATCCCCACAGTCCCAAAGATTGCAAATTTAAAGGATATTAGAATCGAAGGAGATGTGCTGACACTGGATTTTACTTCTGATATTTTATCCTACACGGGATTTGGATCTGCCTCTGAAAATGCTTTTATGTACTCTATAATTTTATCCATGACTGAAATTCCAGGTATAAATAGGGTTCTATTTTTAGTAGATGGAGAGGTCCAGGATACCATCGGAGGTAATTTTGATACGAGTAAGCCTCTAACAAGATGGTATTTCGATCTAAACCCGCCCCCTGAAGGTATGATTGGATATCCTGTCTACTATATATATAAAATCAAGGATAAATACTTCATAACACCTACCACAAAATTTACAAAGGAAGAAGAAGACGGCGTTAATACTATATTTAATGGATTAAAGAATCCACCAGCTGGGCTTGAAACATTTATACCGAAATCTGCTAAAATCATATCCCATTCATTAGAAGGAGAAACCCTTAAAATAGATGTTAAAGTAGACCTTTCCTTCATTGACTCTAAAACAAAAGAAAGATTGTTTTTAAAGGAGCTTGTCTACACCTTTACTGATGCATTAAACATTGGTAAACTTGATATTTCCATAAATGGAAAAAAACCAAGCCTTCCCTTCGGCACAAGCATAGAAAATCCTATCTCGAGAGACGAGGTATGAAGAGAATAACTGGAAAAGTAACCAGCGGAATAAAAGAGGGAGAAAAGTACATTAAAATATACAAAGAAAGAATAAAGGATGTTTTAGGAATAGATGTATTTAATGGAACTCTAAATATTAGGACACCTTTAAAGGTTAAAAATATAAAATTTAAAGAGAGAAAAATCATTAAAGGATTTTCTGGCTTTGGCAGTATATTCCTGTCACCATGTAAGTTGAACAACATGGATTGTCATATAGTTCTTCCTGAGAAAACAAAACATGAAGATGTACTGGAGATAGTATCAGATGTTCCCTTACGAGAGAAACTAAATCTCAGAGACGGTGACAGGGTCACTGTGGAAATTGATGCTGATGATATATGGTCAGGCGTACTCACTGTAAGTGATAAAGGTTCAAAGGGCGAAAGAGAAGACAGATCAGGAAAAGCAATAGAAAAAATTTTAACAGAGAATGGTTTTAATGTAGTTTTCTACAGGATTGTACCTGACGAAAAAGAAAGTATAAAAGAAAGCTTGATAGAAGCAGAGAAAAGCGGTATAAACCTCCTTATAACCACAGGAGGAACAGGCTTTTCCAGAAGGGATGTAACCCCTGAAGCAACAAAAGAGATAGTAGAAAAAGAGATACCTGGTATTCCAGAATTAATAAGATTTGAAACAGGAAAAATAACAAAGATGGCGTATCTATCTCGTGGAATTTCTGGGATAAGAGGAGACATGATTATAATTAATCTTCCCGGCTCTGAGAAAGCAGTAAAAGAATGTATGGATGTTATTGTTCCTGTTCTATCTCACGCTCTTGATATTCTCCTTGGTAGAGTTACAGAACACAAGAAATGAAGAAAGTTATTATAATAGGTGGGGGACTTGCAGGAAGTGAAGCTGCTTTTCAACTTGCAATAAGAGGAATCAAGGTAACCCTGTTTGAGATGAGACCAAAGAAATTCACACCTGCCCACAAAACAGGTTATCTTTCTGAGATAGTTTGCTCAAATTCATTTGGTTCAACAGACGTAACAAGGGGTAGGGGAATGATAAAAGAGGAACTGAAGCTATTAAACTCACTCCTTATAAAAACTGCCTATGAGGTGAGCATACCATCTAAAAAATCTCTCATAATTGATAGGGAGAAATTTTCTGAGCGTATAACCTCCATACTTTCATCTATGGAGAACATTGAGATTGTTAGAGAGGAGATAAAAGAGTTACCAAACGAAAGACCGGTTCTTGTTGCTACCGGACCATTAACATCAGATAGTTTTTCTCTCTATCTAAAAAAATTTTTGGGAGAGGATTTTTTATACTTTTATGACGCTATCGCCCCCATAGTGGATGGATCCACCATAGACTATTCAAAGGCATTCTGGGGAGGAAGATACTCAGATGAGAAAGATTACCTGAACTGTCCCTTAAATGAAAATGAGTATGAAATCTTCTGGAGAGAGCTGATAAATGCAGAGCAAACTGAGGTAAGAGATTTTGAGAAAGGAAAGTTTTTCGAAGCCTGCCTTCCAATTGAAGAAATAGCCAGAAGAGGCAAGGATACTCTTAGATTTGGTCCTTTAAGACCCACTGGTTTAATAGACCCAAAAACGGGAAAAAGACCCTTTGCAGTTGTGCAGCTAAGGCCTGAAAATAAAGAAAAAACATTCTTTAGCCTTGTTGGATTTCAAACATCACTTAAATACGGTGAACAAAAAAGAGCATTCAGATTGATTCCTGCTTTAAAGAATGCAGAGTTTCTCTCTTACGGTTCTATGCACAGAAATACCTTTATAAACTCTCCCAGGCTATTAAAGATCAACCTTGAGTTAAAAGAAAAAGAGAATGTCTTCTTTGCAGGACAAATTATAGGCTCGGAGGGATACACAGAAAACATAGCCACAGGCCTTGTGGCGTCATTAAATATCTTCAATAAATTTCAGGGTAAGGAAAGCATTACTTTTCCCGAAGAGACAATGATAGGAGCTCTAATAAAATACATAACATCCAAAGAGGGTGACTTCCAGCCAACAAATGCTCATTTTGGTCTCTTGCCCCCCATTGAAGAAAAACTTCCAAAAAAGGAAAGAAGAAAGAGAATGTTTGAAAGAGGAATTAAGAAATTAAAAGAATTTACCTCCTCAGGAGACTTTCCTTATCACCAGTTTTGAGATAGCCTTCAGACACTCCATCACACCCTTCCCCTCAATGGCTATAGACTCAAAGTATGGATAGAGCGTTCCTCCTTCATTTAAATCATTATTTAACTCTTCCACACTTAAAATATCCCTCAAATCCCTCTTGTTGTACTGAAGAACTATAGGAATTTTTTCAATGGAAAGACCAAATTCCTTCAGATTCTCTGCCATATCTCTAAAACTTTCTATATTCTTTTCTCTTACATATCTCTGAGAATCAGCTACAAATATTATTCCATCAGTTGCTTTAAGAATTGTTTTTCTCGTAAGGCTATATATTGCCTGTCCTGGAACGGTATATAAAGAAAGTTTTACAGTGAAACCTTTTATTCTTCCAAGGTCAAGGGGAAGAAAGTCAAAGAAAAGCGTTCTTTCATCCTTTGTGGCAATGGAAGTAAACTTTCCTTTAAGTTTTTCAGGAAGATGGTTATATATATACCTCAAATTAGTAGTTTTCCCGCTCATGGCGGGACCGTAATAGACTATCTTAAACGTAATTTCTTTTAAAAAATAATTTATAAGAGCCATTATTCTATTAGAAGAGGGAATCCAATTTCTTTTCTACTTCTGATTCCATCTCCTCTTTCTGGATAGTAGATTCAGGTGGTTTTTCAGTAATATTTTTAAGATAAGGAACAATTTCGGCTCCTATCTTCTTTGCCCAGAATCTTATTGCTCCCACTGGTGCTCTATTATCAAACACAATTACAAGAAGAACCTGGGGTACAAGCAGGGAAATGTGAATATTGGTCTCTTCACCTTGATGGAATGTGACAGTAAATTCCTTCTCTCCAAGAAGTTTTGCAAGCTCGTTGGTTGCAGAGAAGAGGCCTGCTGCAAGAGCAGCAATATTTAAAGCATCTCCCTTTGACACACCCCCATGTTTTGTTATGAGTTGGCCTGATCTATCAGAAAGAAGAATGTTTTTTGCCTGGGAATCCGCAAGAGTTTGAGATAGGTAATCATCAATTCTTTTTAAATCCTCATCAGATATAACAATAGAGGACATTCCTTCAGCCATTTCTTACTCCTTTCTTAAGGTTATTATACCCTTTTTTAATAGTTGGTCAATTATCTTTAAAAATTTAACTCTATCCATTCCAATCTCAGATAATACTTCAGATAAAGTCCTTTTACCGTTACTTTTCATTAATATAGCTAACTCATCAGCATCAAGAGATATCTTAGAATCATCACTGCCAAAAGTCACTTCCGGCACCTTTGAAAAAATATCATCTCCACCCTGAACCTCATCTACCATACTTATGGCTTCTATTATTGCTCTTTCTGTTCCCATTTTAATGGAAGGTGCTGGAAGAATTATATTTTCTTTAAAATTAAATTCTCCCTCTTTAAATAATAAGATTTCTGCAAGGGCTTCAAGCCCGAAATTATCAGGTGAATGTGCGTGTATTATCTCCCCGTTATCAAAAAAAATCTCCCCCTTATCTCCATCTGGAAGAAGAATCTCAAGTTTTCCAGTCTTCCTCAATTGATTTATAGTCTGTATTAATGAGGATACTTCTATTATCCCTAATTCACCCTTTAATTTCATATTAAAAATATACCAAAAAATCTCTTTTATATAAAGTGATCGGGCGTCAATTTTACTTGACAACTTTAAGTAGATAGTTAATAATTTAAATGTAGATTTTAGAGAACAGGAGAGGATATGGAAAAAAAAGGTGTTGTTGCAACAGAATTTAGAATGGATGTGGATAGGGTGGGTAAAGCAGCACTTCTACTTGCAATGTCCTCTGATGATGAGGAGATAGAGTTAAAAAAGAAACTATCCGAACTCAAAAAGTACAAAATAGGCGTTACACGAGTGGCAGGATTTGCCTCCGATATCAGAAAAAAACTAATTCCGGCGGTTCTTGGTGCTGCCTTAAATTGTAACGTTATTAACAAAACAACTGCAGAAGTCCATGCCCTTGTTCATGCCTCCCTTGAAGCATTGAATTCCCTTATATTAAATGAGTCTTTAGATTCCTCCCTTTCCCTTAAAGTGGGAATAGTCTCTGATGGAAAGTGGCTTTGTGTTGGAATATTTGGAGATTCAGCCTTTTATCCAATCACAAACCATGAAAAGGCTGCACTTGGAATTATGCACTTAAGGTAATCTAAGTGAAAGGAAAAACTGTATTAAAAGAGAATTTAGAAACTAATATCTATGAATTAGAGTTATTGAGTACAGGAGATAGACTCCGTATAGGAAACTATAAGCTCCACTCAAGATTTAGAAGAGTGGTAAATTTTGTAAAAGATAGTTATCTCACATCAATAGTTACAGAGGAAGTAGGAAGAGGACCTATAAACATAGTTATAAAAGGTTTCCCGATAGATTATGTAAAGGCTCTATACATTGGAGATGGGTTTATAGCAGTGAACAAAAATCGTTTTAAAATAAACAAAAATCTAATCTATACATCGAAAATTGATTTTTCTTTAGAGTTCTCCAGAAATAGATACATAAATAATCTTCACACTCTAAGGGATCTACTCATCTTTCATTCACCAGAACGGAGTTTATCTTTCCTTCTGGATGAAAGAAGGGAAGAATATTTTGAGACTGAATTTGAAAGGGCTTTTGTAAATAGAATAAAGGCAGGTGCAGGAAAGTTGTTAAGTGGAAACATAGAAACCGGGATTAGTTTGTTAAAGGGAGTTGGTTACGGTCTCACACCCAGTGGAGATGACTTTATATCTGGAGTTCTTTCAGGACTCTATATCCTTGAAAATTTGTTTAATTATAATCTAACCACCATTAGGGATAAAATATATAAATTATCTAAAACTCACAATCTAATCTCATCATCATTTTTATACTTTTCAAGCAGAGGAGAGTTTTTTGAGAGAGTGAAAAACCTGATCACCTCCATTATCTATAAGGGAAAGAGAGATGTGGAAAAACACTTCTTTAAGCTAATGGGGGTAGGAGATACTTCGGGGAGTGACATTGGGACAGGACTATTTATGACTTTGAAGAAAGGAGGAGAAGTATGGTTGTAAAAGGTGTTATTAAAAAAGGTCAGTACTTTGATTCTGTAACTCTGATGCTTGTCGCCAAAGCTTTAACTGAAATTGATGGAATTGATGATGCTGCTATTGTAATGGGTACAGAGGAGAATAAATCAATTCTTGAAGCTTCGGGAATGCTTCTTGATGAATTTAAGGAGGCAAAGGATTCCGATCTCATTATTGCAGTAAAGGCAAAGGATGATAAACTCGCAGAGGAAGCTCTTGAAAAGGCAGAAAAAGACCTTCAGGAAAGCAGAACAAAATTTGAAGAGGCGGGAGACTACCTTCCTAAAAGCCTTGAAGGTGCTATCGAAATCATGCCAGATGCGAATCTTGTGCTTATCTCCGTGGCAGGAAAATATGCTGGTGATGAGGCAATGAAAGCACTTGAAAAAGGTCTTCATGTTATGCTCTTCTCGGATAATGTTCCCCTTGAAAAAGAAATTGAGCTCAAAAAGTACGCAAGGGATAAAGGCCTTCTTGTAATGGGACCAGACTGTGGTACTGCAATAATAAATGGAGCCCCACTTGCCTTTTCAAATGTTGTAAATCGTGGAGATATAGGAATTGTAGCAGCATCGGGAACAGGACTTCAGGAGGTAAGTTGTGTAATTACAAATGAGGGAGCAGGAATATCTCAGGCTATAGGTACAGGTGGAAGAGATGTCAAAAAGGATGTTGGTGGGATAATGTTTCTTGAGGGAATGAAAGCTCTCAACGAAGACGAAAACACAAAAATCATTGCTCTTGTTTCAAAACCCCCACACGAAGATGTGCTGAAGAAAATTGCAGAGCTTATAAAAGACGAGATTAAAAAACCTGTTGTTGGAATATTTATTGGTGGAGATCCAGAAGTGGTCAAAAATGCTGGAGCTATCCCGGCCAGCACCCTTGAGGAGGCAGGACTCATCGCAGCTTCTCTCTCTAAAGGGAAAAGCATGGATGAATTTAAGAAGCTTCTTGAAGAAAGAGAAGAGGAAATTAAGAAACTTGCTGATGAGGAAGCTTCAAAGAAGAAGGACGGCCAGAAGTATGTCAGAGGTTTGTACACAGGAGGAACCCTTTGTGATGAGGCTCAGCTTCTATTCAAGGATATGATTGGTTATGTCTATGGTAATGCTCCTTTAAAGGATGAATTCAAGCTTAAAGACTCATGGAAGAGTTACAAGAATACTGTTATTGATTTAGGAGAGGATGAATTTACAGTTGGAAGACCACATCCAATGATTGACTATACCTTAAGAAACAAAAAGATCCTTGAAGAAGCAAAGGATCCAGAAGTAGCCATAATTCTACTTGATGTAGTACTTGGGTATGGATCAAACATGAAACCAGGAGAGGAACTTGCACCGGTGATAAAGGAAGCAAAGGAGATAGCAAAGAAAGAAGGGAGAGATCTATCTATTATATGCTCCATAACAGGAACAAAGAAAGACCCACAGAACAAAGAGAAAGTGGAAAAGGAACTTAAAGAAGCTGGAGCAATAGTTATGCCATCAAATGCTGCAGCAAGTAAACTATCTGCATATATTGTAAAGAAGCTGGGAGGTGACAAGTAATGGCTATAAAAGATCTCTTTGGTAAAGAACTTAAAGTTATAAATATTGGCCTTCTCTCTTTCAAGGAAAGCCTTGAAGACGCAGGAGTTAAGGTTATTCAGGTGGATTGGAGACCACCTGCAGGTGGAGATGAAGAAGTAATGGAAGCTCTAAAGAAACTATTGGGTAAGTAAAGGAGGTTAAGATGAACATCGATGAATTTTTAGAGTTTATGGGTAAAGTTAAGGTCTACGACCTGACACAGCCTTTGAGTGTACACACTCCTCCATGGCCAAGTTATATTCCCTTAAGTGTTCAGTATTTTAAGAGGATTGCTGGAGCACACATGGGGCAGGGAGCTAACGGTCAGGTAATAACAACAAGTCATCATGTGGGAACCCATATGGATGGAGAAATTCATTTTCATGCAAGCGGGAGATCCATAGGTGAAGTTCCAATAGAAGAATGGATCGGACCTGGTGTTGTTGTAGATATCTCCGATGAAGTTGGCGATTACGATCTCTATTCCCCAGAAATGCTCATGAAAAAGGCAGATATTAGAAAGGGTGATATTCTGATTATCAACACAGGCTATCACAGGTATGCATGGGACCAGCCAGAATCTGATGAAGTGAGATACTTTGTAAAGCACCCAGGACCTGATCCTGAATTTCACAAATGGGCACTGGAAATGAAGTTTAAGTGGATTGGCGTAGATTGCGGAAGCGCTGACCATCCAATGAATACAATAATCAGACAATGGCATCCAAAGGCATTTCAGGAGGCAGAAAAGAAGCTTAAGGAAAAATATGGAAAGAGCTGGGATGAAATGTTCCCTCCTGAGGAATATTATCAGGTGATGCACCTTAAATTATTCCCTAAAGGTCTCGTTCATGCTGAAAATCTTGGTGGAGATATTGATAAGGTTAAAAACAAAAGAGTGTGGATTGGTGCTTTTCCATTGAGGGCAATAGAATTTGAATCCTCTATGATGAGGGTTGTTGCCCTTGAACCACCTGAATAATCTGGAGGTATGATATGGCTATAGTTCATGAATTTAACTATTTTAAACCTTCATCAATTGATGAAGCCATTGAGCTTTTAAACGAGTATGGAGCTAAAGCGAGAGTTCTTTCTGGTGGAACTGATCTTGTTGTAAGAATCAAGGATGGATTTGAAACCCCGGACGCAGTAATTGATATTAAAGGTCTTGAAGAGCTAAAAACACTGGAGTTCAAAGATAACAAGTTGATAGTTGGTTCCCTTGTCACCTTTAACGAGCTTATTGATAATGAAACTGTAAAAGAGAAATTTCCTCTTCTATGGGAAAGTGCAAAAACAGTTGCATCTATGGGTATAAGAAACAGAGCAACAATGGCTGGAAACATATGTTCAGCAGTTCCATCCCTTGATTCTGGACCTGCACTTCTTCTGTATGAAGCAACTGTTGTGGTAAAGGGTAAGGATGGAGAAAGAAGAATTCCAATTGAAGAGTGGTTCCTTGGACCGAGAAAGACAGCACTTAAAGAGGGAGAACTTGTAGAATACATTGAGATACCTCTTCCACAGAAAAAGCATGCAGGATGCTATGTGAAACTTGGAAGATACAATGGAGAAGATCTTGCACAAGTTGGAGTAGGTGTTCTTGCGTTATCTGGAAATGAGTACAGAGTTGCCTTCTGTGCTGTGGGACCAAAACCAACAAGAGCAAAGAAAATTGAATCTCTTCTCAATGGCAAAGAACTTTCCGATTCCTTAATTGAAGAGGCTAAAAAACTTGTAGAAGAGGAGATCTCACCTATTACAGATATAAGAGCAACAAAAGAATATAGAATGCACATGGCAAAGGTAATGCTTGATAGAGCACTTAAAGCAGCAGTTGGAAGACTGAATGGAAAGGGTCCCGATTACGGGACAAGGCTCATATAGGAGGATAAAAATGGAAAAGAAAACCATAACTTTCACCTTAAATGGAGAAAAGAGAACCATTGAGGTTGAACCTAACGATATCCTTCTTGAAGTTTTAAGAACAAAACTTGGAATTACTGCTCCAAAGTATGGCTGCGGAAGAGGAGACTGTGGAACATGTACAGTTCTTCTTGACGGAAAGAGCGTTAGAAGCTGTCTTATCCTTGCTATAGAGGTGGATGGTCATGAAATAACTACCCTTGAAGGTCTTTCAAAGGATAAACTTACTCCTCTTCAGGAATCCTTTATTGAGCATAGTTCGTTCCAGTGTGGATTCTGTGCCCCTGGAATGATAATGAGTGCTACAGAGCTACTCCAGAAAAATCCTCACCCAACAGAAGAAGAGGTAAAAGAAGCTATAAGTGGAAACCTTTGCCGTTGCACCGGGTATGTTTCTATAATTGAGGCAATACTTGATGCCTCAAAGAAATATTAAGGAGGAGCAAGATGAGTGAATACAAATTCATTGGGAAACCAATTAATAGAATAGATGAAAAAGATAAGGTAACTGGAGCAGCAAAGTATGTTGATGATATAAACTTTGGTCCAAACCTTCTCTATGCAGAGATAGTTGAAAGTCCATATGCCCATGCAAAAATTGTCTCTATTGATACATCTGAGGCAGAAAAAGTTCCGGGAGTCGTAAAGGTAGTGACTGGAAAGGATTTCCCCTACAAGTTTGGTCTTTATATGAAAGATAGATACATCTTTGCTCAAGATAGGGTAAGATTTGTAGGAGAACAGGTTGCAGCAGTGATTGCAAGAAATCCAAAAGCTGCAAAAAAGGCTGCAAAACTTGTAAAAGTTGAGTACGAACCTCTCCCAGCAGTTTTTGATCCATTTGAAGCAGTAAAAGAAGGTGCACCAATATTACATCCGGAATTAGGTTCCTATCCCCATGTTCCGTGGTATTACCCCCATGGTGGGACGAATATTGCACACTGGAGAAAGGTAAGAAAAGGTGATGTTGAGAAAGGTTTTGCTGAAGCAGATTTTATACTTGAAGATACATACAGAGTTCCAAGATATGCACACTGCTGTATGGAAACACATATTGCAGTAGGTTTTGTTGACTACAATGGAAGACTTACCATCTGGGCTTCCTCTCAGTCTCCTCATACACAGAGACACCTAATTGCTGAAGCACTCAGACCACTTGGTTTTACAGAACAGAATATAAGAGAAATTGTTCCATATGTTGGTGGAGGATTTGGAGGAAAAGCTGGAGTAACCATGGAGATAATTGCTGCAGCTTTAGCAACAGCTGTAAAGGGACACCCTGTGAAGGTAAGGTGGAGGAGAGATCAGGAATTCTACAACACCTATATGAGGCAGCAGGTTGTCTCAAAACTTAAGGTTGGTGTAAAGAAGGACGGAAGAATAACAGCTTTTGAACTTACCAATTATTGGGATGCTGGTCCATATGTAGAGTATGGTGCAAATGTTGTTAACGCATCTGCCTTATCTGCAACAGGACCATACAATATTCCTAATGTAAAGATAGATGCTCTTTGTGTTTACACAAATCTTCCAGCAGCAGGTCCGTACAGAGGTTTTGGATACTCAGAAATGATGTTCTCAGTTGAATCCCACATGACAAGGATTGCAAAAGCCCTTGGAATGAGCCCAAGAGAATTTAGAAAAATAAACGGAATAAAGAAAGGAGATCCGCTTGCCTATGGCGCTCCAATGAATGAAAATGGTCTTATTGAGTGTATAGATAAAGTTGCAGATGCAATAAAACTTGAAGAGAAGGAAGAAAGTAAAGATCCGAAGAAAGCTATAGGAAAAGGAATAGCAGCTATATGGAAGGCACCTGCAATGCCTCCAAATGTGACCACCAGTGCATTCTTGAAATTCAGTGAAGACGGGAGTGTCAATATACTTCTTTCTGGAATGGAAATAGGACAGGGAATGTACACAGTTATGGCCCAGATTGCAGCTGAAATTCTATCTATACCACCAGAAAAGATTAGAGTGGAGCTTCCGGATACAGATAGAAACCCATACCACTGGCAGACTGTTGCCTCTCACTCTACATGGCTCCTTGGAAATGCCGTAAAGAGAGCTGCTCTTGAGGCAAGAGAAAAGATATTTGATGTTGTTCATAGAGCCTTCTACTACGAAAAGGATCACCTTTATCTTGAGGATGAGAAAGTTAAATGCACAACAGACCCAGACTTTGAACTTCCGCTTAAAGATTTTGTGATTAATGGAATTATGATGGAAGATGGAACATACAGAGGTGAAGCAATTGTTGCAAGTGGATCAATCATGGTTGAATTTGCATCAGCACTTCAGGATCCAGAGACAAGTCAGGGTGGACATCCAAATGTTCATTACACAGTAGGAGCAGGCGGAGTTGTCCTTGAAGTTGATAAAGAGACTGGAAGAGTTCATATTCTTAAACTTGCAGAGGCGATAGATGTTGGAAAGGCTCTTAATCCTGAAATTTTAAAACAGCAACTTATAGGTGGTGCTGTTCAGGGTATTGCAACAGCTCTCTATGAAGATATGAGATTTGATGAGAATGGGAAACTTCTCAATCCAAACTTCACAGATTACAAGATACCAACAGCTCTTGACATACCAGATGAATTTATACCAATATTTGTAGAGGTTCCTCAGCACGATGGACCATTTGGTGCAAGAGGTATGGCAGAGCATGTTATGATACCAATTGCTCCAGCAATAGCCAATGCAGTTGAAGATGCCGTTGGAGTAAGGGTAAAAGCAATGCCAATCACTGCAGAAAAGATTGCTCTTGCTCTTCTACACGGTAAGAAAGAGGTGGACGACTTCTTTATGGTCCCGGTAAAGAAAAAAGAGGTTTGAAGAGATAGTTTATAATATCAAATCAAAAGGGAGGCAAACTGCCTCCCTTTTTTAATTTGTTAGGCTGTTTTCTTAATAATTTCAATATTGTTGACAAGAAAACAATTTAGTGTATACTTAATTGTGAAATGAAAAACTATTGTTTAACAAAAGGGATAAAAAGAAATTATTTAATAGAAATTGAGGAATCGGAGCTTGATAAAGTATTGAATGTCTTATCTGTTATGACAGATAAGACAAGAATGAAAATTTTATTTCTTCTAATGGAAAATGGAGAAATGTGTATATGTGAGATATCACCACTCTTAGGAATCACGAGATCTGCTGTTTCCCAGCATCTTTCAACTCTAAAGAAGGTATCGCTTCTCTCCGTAAGAAAAGACGGGAAATTTGTTTACTATTCTATAAAAAATAAAAATATTAGAAAACTAATTATAAGCTTTAAAGAATTCATAAGAAAGGAGGTAAAGGATGGAGGAATTAAAAGCAACGAAAACAATCGATGAAAGAGGAGAAGTTTGCCCTGTTCCGGATGTGGATACTAAAAGAGCTTTAAAAAGCATGAAACCAGGAGAGATTCTTGAAGTTTTAATTGATTATCCTCTCTCAAAGGAAAGAATACCAGCAACTGCAGAGAGAGAAGGGCATGAGGTTTTAAAGATTGAAGAGATAGGGCCCAGTGAATGGAGAATTTTAATTAAAGTAGGCGGTAAAAAAGAGTAAAGGGAGGTGCTAAATGGAGATAATTTTAGGAATTATTACAGGAGTAGCATTTGGAGTAATTTTACAGAGGGGGAGAGTTTGTTTTAACTCCGCTTTCAGGGATCTAAAACTTCTTAAAGATAATTTCCTGTTCAAAGCCATAATGTTCGCTATTGCTCTTGAGATAGTTGCTTTTCTATTTATGGCACAGATGGGATGGGTTCATTTAAATCCAAAACCATTCAACATAATAGGAAATATTGTAGGTCCATTCATATTTGGAATAGGTATGGTCCTTGCAGGTGGGTGTGCCAGTGGAACAACCTATAGGGTAGGAGAAGGAAATACTACATCATGGCTTGCACTTTTGTTTTATGGGCTTACAGCGTGGGCAACGAAAAAGGGTATGTTCAGTCCTATTTTAAAGGCGGTTTCAAAATATACCACAAAAGTTTCTTCTATAAGCTCTCTATATCTTGCTGATGATAAAGGAAAAATTGGTCCAACTCTTGCAACACTTCTTCACATAAATCCTTGGATTATAGGCATTATTGTTTTTGCAATAATAGTTGCATATCTATTTTTGACAAAAACAACAAAGAGACCGGATAGTAAATTGAGCTGGCAAATGATAGGAATTCTCCTTATACCTGTAGCAATGTTTGGTTTCTGGACGAGCACTTTATCTGGAAGACCTTATCCACTGGGTATTACTGGCGGATGGATTAATGTATTTATGGGATATGCAACTAAGGTTAAGTTGAATTGGGAAGGTGCAGAAGTTTTGGGTATCGTAATAGGAGCATTTATAACTGCTCTTATCTATAAAGAATTTAAATTTAGAGTACCCAGGAGAGGAGTAACTTACTTACAGGTAACTATAGGTGGAATATGCATGGGATTTGGTGCAGTTCTTGGCGGTGGGTGTAACATAGGACATTTCTTTTCTGGAATTCCGCAACTTGCTTTGAGTTCTATTGTTGCTGGTATATTCTTTATCCTAGGTAATTGGTTTATGTCATCAATATTGTATGGAGGTAGCAAATGAAGATCACAATTGAAGCTATGGTTCCACCGTACACTTATGAAGATGTTGATACTGCAATAAAAATAATAGAAGCGGCATTAAATAAGGGGCATGAAGTAAGACTATTTTTGTTCTCAGACTCAGTTCTTGCTGCAAATTCCAAAGTTAAGCCATTAAGAATTGATAGAAATATACCCGAGAAGCTAAAAGAACTTATTAAAAAAGGGTTAAGAGTTGATATCTGTGGAATATGTATGGATTATAGAGGAGTTACTCAGGATATGCTAATTGAGGGAGCCAATCCGAGTGGTCTCCCAGAACTTGCGGAATTAATTGCAACCACTGATGTTTTTATAAATTTAATGGCTTGAGGTGGAGAAATGAAAAGAATATTATTTGTAATATATCAATCTCCATGTGGTTCTATCTGGGTGAATGAAGGATTTAGAACAGCTTTTGGGATGTATGGAGAGGATCTTGAACCATCTATCCTTCTCATGGATGAAGCAATAGTTTCGGTAGCAAAAGAGACTGAGCCTAAAAAGCTCGGTCTCCTCTCTCTCAAAATGGTCCAGAAGTATCTTAAGAAGTATGGAACAAAAATATATGTAGTTGATGAGGATCTCAAGAAATACAAAGTTAAAGAAGTTGATGAAGGATACAATCCTGAGATTATATCCCTTGAAAAGACAAAAGAGATTATTCACTCCAATGATTTTGTAATATTTATGTGAGGTGAGAGATGGTTATCTTTGTTAAATATGGATTAGGACATTTAGTTGCTGAAAGAAAAATGGATCTATCCAACGAAGGAGACACAGTTGTGTTAATTCAGAATGGTGTTTTCTGGTTATTAAATAAGGAGAAAATGGAGGCTTTAAAAGAGAAAAAAGTTAATGTTGTTGCATTAAAGGATGATTTCTTATCCAGAGGATACAAAGAATCAGATACCACAATTCCTCTTATCTCTTACGAGGAACTTGTAACTATACTGGAGAAGGATCAACAGGTAGTGGGGTAGCAAATGCCCCACTACCTGTTTATATAATATTCATCTCTTTTATTATGACAAAACCTTCATTAATCCCAATGGGTGTATAATTTTAATTGTAAGGAGGCGATATGGAAAAACCAAAGGTTTTAATTGAACTTTATGTGGCATCACCTCCAACCTTTAAATGTAAGAGAATGATTGAACTTGCAGAACAAATGGCAAAGGAATATCCAGAAAAAATAAAAATAAATATATATTACAGGGGTCAACCAATACCAGATGAAGCAACAACAGGCTTCAGAGCGAGTTTAAAATCTATTGGTGTTCCATCAATATTTATTGACGGAAGGTGGGTTGCCTCTACCAATCCACCTCCTGTTGATAGGGTAAGAAAGTATATAGAGGAGGATTTGAAAGCAATTGAGGAATATGTAAAAAAGCATGGAGAAAAGTTTGAGTAGTGCCAAATTCCTATGTCCCATATGTGGAGAGGAACTTGTTGAGAAAAAGACAGTTGGAAGATGCATATACTGCGGAAAAGAAGAGGAAGCCCATTGGATCTGCCCTAATGGGCATTACATATGTGAGGAATGTAGGCTCTTAAACCAGAAAGAGATTACAATAAAATATCTCTCTTACACAAAAGAGAAGGATGTATTAAAGATTCTTCACACTTTAATCAAACATCCATCCTTTAACTTCTTTGGAAAGGAGTATCACTTTGTCCTTGGGCCAGTAGTTCTTACATCCTTAAAAAATCAGGGAAAGTTAAATTGGGATCCAAGGAGAAATGCTGCTCTAATCCATAGAACTGAGTTTATTCCATATGGTGTGTGTGGAACCATTGGAACATGCGGCGTATGCAGTAGTGTTGGAGCAACTCTATCAACTCTTCTTAAAGCAACATATATGAGTGATAGGGAGAGAAGTATTTCCCTTTCTAGTGTATCAGAATGTCTTAAGGAACTGGCAAATCAGGGAGGACCGAGATGCTGTAAGGAAAGTATTTATGTGGGTCTCAAAGTTCTTGATAGGTATTTAAAGAGGTATCTTGACCTTGATTTATCTATTAAAGAGAAAATTATATGTGCATTCAGTAATAGAAATCCAGAATGTAAGAAAGAGAGGTGTGAATTTTATCGTGGAGAGATTTAGAGTAATAAAAGATAACATTACTGATCCAGTAAAACATTATGCCCTGGAAGAGGCAATGATGCGAATTATGGATGAGGATGCATCTTTTCCAAACACAATTAGATTGAGGAGAGTTGAAAGGAGTGTCCTTATTGGATTTTTAGAAGATCCTAAAGTTACTGTAAATATAGAGTTTGCAAGGAAAATGAGGGTAAAGATTGTCCGGAGACACAATCTTGGAGGAACTGTCTATCAGGATCTTGGAAGTTTCATGTTTACGGTTCTATTTAGAGACAATACTTTCATCTCTCACCTCTCCGAAAGAGAAATGTATATGGAATTTTCGAACTTTGTCATAGAGTTTCTAAAAAAGTTTGGAATAAGAGCTAATATAAGGGGAATAAACGATATTGTTGTGGGAGAAAGAAAAATTTTTGGCTCAGCGCATACAAAACTCGGGAATGCCATCTCTCATACAGGAACAATTCTATTAAATATGGATCTCGATTTTCTCTCAAAAGTCCTAAAATTTGTGAAACCAAAATTTTCCGATAAGAAATTTAATTCCCTTAAAGATGCTTTAACAACAGTAGCAATTGAGACAAAAAAAGATGTTCCGGTTGAGAAAGCATACCGTATATTTCTTAATACATTTAAGGATTATTTTAATGTAGGTTTAGTAGAAGGAAATCTCTCAGATAGAGAAATCGAACTTATGGAAAAACTCGCAGAGGAAAAATATATAAGGCATGAATGGACCTTTGGGAGTGATAAAGATTATGAAGAAATATATACAAAAAAGGTTAGAAGCGGGCTAATAATTTTAAGAGGTAAGTTTAAGAAAAGAATCGAAGAGATAAAGATATATGGCGATTTTCTCCTCGAGGACAGAAACATTATAACTTCTATTGAGGAGAAAATAAGGGGACTTTCCTTTAAGGAGGCGATAGACATAATATCCGTCAAACATCTTCCTGTTGACATAAAAGCAGGTCTTATAGAAATAATTAAAGAGATAGAGAGGGAGCATATGATATAATTTTAATGATTTTTGTTAAAAGGAGGACGGTATATGTTCAAGATAACAGAAAAACAGGAACTTGGCCCGAAAGTTTATCTTATGAAAGTCAAAGCTCCTCTTGTAGCAAAAAATGCGAAACCAGGCCAATTTTTTATAGTGAGGGTATACGATAAAGGGGAGAGAATTCCACTTACAATAGCAGATTACGAGAAAGATGAAATAACAATGGTATTCCAAACTGTAGGTCTTACCACTTACCTCCTTTCAAAAAAAGAGGTAGGAGAGAGTGTTAAAGATATAGTGGGTCCCTTAGGAAATCCATCAGAAATAGTGAAGTATGATGAAGGAAGTGTTGTCCTTGTTGGCGGTGGAGTAGGAATCGCACCAGTTTATCCAATTGCAAAAGGTTTTAAGGAGGCAGGAAATAGAGTAAAGGTAATTCTTGGCGCAAGAAGCAAGAACCTGCTTTTCTGGGAAGACAGATTTAGAGAATTCTGTGACGATGTTCTTGTAACCACAGATGATGGAAGCTATGGAAGAAAGGGGTTTGTTACAGATGTTCTTAAAGATCTTGTAGAAAACGGGGAGAAAATAGCACAGGTAACTGCCGTAGGTCCTCCTATAATGATGAAATTTGTATGTGAAGTTACAAGACCTTATAAAATAAAAACCATTGTGAGTTTAAACTCAATAATGGTGGATGGAACAGGGATGTGTGGTGCATGCAGGGTTGAAGTTGGCGGGGAAACAAAACTTACATGTCAGGATGGTCCTGAATTTGATGGACATCTTGTAAATTTTGATCTTCTTCTTGAAAGATTGAGGATGTACAAAAAAGAGGAAAAAGAAGCCATGGAACATTTTGAGGAGAAGGAGGAGATAGTTCATGAAGATTAAACCAAAAAAGATTCCTATGCGTGAACAGGATCCAAAGGAAAGAATTAAGAACTTTAACGAAGTTCCTTTTGGTTATACAGAGGAAGAGGCAGTGATTGAGGCAGAAAGATGCCTTCAATGTCCAAAACCCCCATGTATTGAAGGTTGTCCTGTAAATGTTGATATTCCTGGCTTTATAAAGGCTATAAAAGAAAGGGATTTTGATAAGGCTATAGAAATAATGAAAGAGACAAACTCACTTCCTGCAATTACTGGAAGGGTTTGTCCACAGGAAACGCAGTGTGAAGAGAAGTGTGTTCTTGGAAAAAGATTTGAACCTGTTGCTATAGGTAGGCTGGAAGCATTTATTGCAGACTGGGAAGCGAAAAAAGGAATTAAAATTCCGGAGAAACCAAAGCCTTTAAATATAAAAGTTGCTATCATTGGAGCAGGACCCGCAGGGCTCACCTGTGCAGCAGATCTTTCAAAAATGGGATATGATGTTACAATCTTTGAATCCTTACATCTTCCAGGCGGGGTACTTACGTATGGAATTCCTGAGTTTAGACTTCCAAAAGCAATTGTTGAAAGGGAAGTAAATTATATAAAAGAGCTTGGGGTAAAAATTCAATGTAATGTTGTGGTAGGAAGAACTGTTACTGTGGATGATCTGTTTAATGAAGGATACAAAGCAATATTTATCGGTACAGGTGCAGGTGCTCCAAGATTTATGAAGATACCGGGAGAGAATCTACTCGGAATATACTCAGCCAACGAGTATTTAACAAGAGTTAATCTTATGAAAGCGTATAGATTCCCCGAATACGATACACCAATAAAGAAAGGGAGAGTAGTTGCTGTGATAGGGGCAGGTAATGTTGCAATGGATGCTGCAAGAACTGCTTTAAGAATGGGAAGCGAGAAGGTAATGGTAATATACAGAAGAACCGAAAAGGAGATGACTGCAAGACTTGAAGAGTATCATCACGCAAAAGAAGAGGGAATAGAGTTTCACTGGCTTACAACTCCAGTAAGGTATATTGGTGACGAAGAGGGATGGGTTAAAGAAATGGAGGTCATAAAAAACAAACTTGGAGAACCTGATGAATCTGGAAGAAGAAGGCCTGTTCCAATACCCGGAAGTGAGACTAGAATGAAAGTTAATATGGTCATAGTTGCCATAGGTACAACTCCAAATCCCCTTGTGGCTAAAACCACAGGATTGAAGACAGGAAGACATGGAGTTGTAATAGCAGATGAGAATGGAAGAACAAGTAGAGAGGGAGTGTGGGCTGGCGGAGATATCGTTACCGGCGCAGCAACAGTAATTTTAGCTATGGGGGCAGGAAAAAAAGCTGCGCAGGATATGGATAAATACTTAAAAGAGAAATACTTAAATGGAGTATAAGAGAGAAGCACTCCTCTATGAAAAATTAGAGAAAAACAAAGTAAGATGTAATCTCTGCTATAAAAGATGTATCCTGAAAGAGGGTCAGATAGGTTTATGTGGTGTAAGAAAAAATGAAGGTGGAAAGCTATACACTCTTATATATGGCGTAGTTTCCTCCATTGCTCTTGACCCTATTGAGAAAAAACCGCTGTTTCACTTTCATCCAAAGAGCCTCGCCCTCTCCCTTGGAACATGGGGATGCAATTTCAGATGTGTGCACTGCCAGAACTGGGAAATCTCTTATGAGAAGCTCACAGATGAGACACTATCCATGAGCAAATTTATTTCTCCAGAAGAGTTAATAAGAATTGCTCAGCGCTATAATGCTCACGGAATTGCTTTCACTTACAATGAACCAACTATATGGTTTGAATACACCCTTGATGGCTCAAAGCTTGCTAAAAAAAATGGCTTATACGCTGTTTATGTTACCAATGGTTCCATAACATCCGAGGGATTACAGCTTATCTCTCAATACCTTGACGCCATGAGTATTGATATTAAATCATTCTGGGAGAGTTCCTTTAAGAAAATAACTGGGACAAAAGGAATAAACAAAGTTCTTGAAAGAGCTGTCGAGGCAAAAGAGATGGGAATACATGTGGAGATTGTCACAAATGTCATACCAGGAATCAATGATTCTACAAAAGAAATGGAAGAACTTGCATTATGGATAAGAGATAATCTCGGGAAGAAGACGCCCTGGCACATAACAAGATTCTATCCATATCTTAAACTATCCCATCTTCCTCCAACGCCAGTTAAAACACTGGAGAAAATAAGAGAGATAGGGGAGAAGGTGGGACTTCAGTTTGTATACATTGGAAATGTTTTTGGCCATCCATACGAAAATACCTACTGCCCTAAATGCAAAAGTCTTGTCATAAGAAGACTTGGATATGAAATCTCAGAATACCATGTAAAAAACGGGAAGTGTGAATTTTGTGGAGAAAACTTAAACATTCGGGAATAGGTCTTTTCATTATTATAATACTCTTTTTTTTCTCCTGTTCACCGAAGATGGTTACAAAGAAGGGGTTGTATCTTGGCACATTTCTTACATTCACTGTTGATTCATCACATTCCCATGTATACAATGAAGTTTCTGAAATTCTTAATAGCATAGACGGGAAGTTTAGTAGATTTAACAAAGACTCTTTCGTTTACAAAATAAACAATAAAAAGGGGGAATGGGTTAAAGTTGATAAGGAATTTATAGATGTTCTTAAATTCTCAATCCATATGAATGAAATTTCTGATGGAGCTTTCAATCCAATTCTTGGTGAGGTGGAAAGGAAATGGGGATTTTATGATGGAAACTACAAAATTCCCTCTGAGGAAGAATTGAAAGAATTGAGGAAAGGGGCTGATATAACAAATATCCTGATAGATGAAGAAGAAAAAAGAGTAAAGGTAATAGCTGGAGAACTTGATTTTGGAGGGCTTGTTAAAGGGTATGCCCTAGATTTAATTAAAAATTTACTTGAGAAAGAAGAAGTTAAAAGGTGCGTGGTAAATCTTGGTGGAAACATACTCGTTTTTGGAGATGAAAAAGAGGAATTTAAAATTGGAATAAGGCATCCAAGGGAAGCCGGACTTATTGCAAAGATAAAAATCTTTAGTGGCACTGTTTCTACTTCGGGAGATTATGAAAACTACTTTGTGAAGGATGGAGTAAGATATCATCACATAATAGATCCTACCACATTGAAGCCAGCAAGGAGTGGGGTTATTGAGGTGACTGTGATAAGTGAAGACGGGATGCTAGGAGATGCTCTGTCAACAACTCTATACGTGTTAGGTATAGAAAAGGGAGAGAAATTTCTTATAAGAAACTATCCGCAGGTTAAAGCAATTATTGTTGATAAAAACCTAAACAAACATTTTATTAATGGAGCAATGGATCTTACTGTGCCGTGAAGCTATATGACAAGATTTTACTAATCGTAATTATCATTTTACTTTTAATATCTGTTGTTTTATTCTTAAATAAAAAGGAAGGAGATTTCCTCTTTATAAAAACAGACTCGGGTGTTAAAAAATACCCCTTAAATCAAGAAACTGTGATAACTGTAAAGGGGAGAATAGGAAATGCTGAAATAGAAATTAAAGATGGGAAAGCAAGATTTCTTCATTCACCATGTAAGAAAAAGATTTGTGAAAAGAGAGGATGGATCTCAAAGGAGGGAGAGTATGCAATATGTATCCCCAATGGGGTTTTTATATGGATTGGAGGAGATGATTTAGATGCCGTCTCAGAATAAGATAAAAAAACTTACAATACTCTCTTTAATACTTGCCTCAGGGATCGCTTTAAACCTTGTTGAGCCTCCTTTTCTTTTCTTCCTTGCCCCGGGAATAAAAATCGGTTTCTCAAATATTGCGACACTCTTCGCCCTCTACTACTTTGGAGGAATTGAAGCAGTTTTGATAGGAGCTTTAAGGCCTATTATAGTTTCCCTTATAAAAGGAAACATTTTTACTCTGGAATTTATATTGAGCTTTTCGGGTTCCATCTCTGCATCAATTCTCATGCTTGTTTTTAAGAAAGCAGGGGGTAAGAAAATCTCAATAAAAGGGGTAAGTATTATTGGCGGAATTACTCACAATTTAGCACAATTTATGGTGATATATATTGTAACTCTGAACAAACTCCTTCTTTTATATCTTCCCCTACTCTTATTCTGTCTCTTATACACATCTCCGAGCCCACGAGACTAGGCATGATCTCGTATGCCGTCTTCTGCTTGA